>CALMLJ010000609.1 GCA_937868025.1 uncultured Acidimicrobiaceae bacterium | reverse complement strand
CATCAAGGCTGATTGAGGACGAGGCGGGCGACGAGGTCCTGACCGAACCCCGTGAGGATCGCGAGGTACAAGAGCCCGGTGGCCGCCATCACGGCCGAGTAGGCACGCTCCTTGAGCGCGGCGCGGGTGACGCGGCACAGGACGATCGTCGTGATCGCGCACGCCACCCAGAACCACCCGAGCATCCCGTTCCAGCCGTCGTCGATCGAGCCGTTCAGCACCGACACCATGCCGGTCGGCAGCAACATCGCCACGAGCTCGAACGGCCAGAGCCACGTGAGGATGCGGACGAGTTCGAGGAGCGGCCGCCGCGGCAGACCCGGCTGCGTGAGGTACCAGTGCCCCAGCAGCATCGCGTCGGTGACGCAGCCGAGGAACGCAGTGCCGATCAGCACCCGGAAGAGCTGGAGCCAGACCGGGCTGCCGGCGTCGATGCCGGCGGCCACGAGGCCCACCAGGCCCACGACGGGGGCGATGAGGTCGAGGGCCGGTGGGAACTCGGGAACCGAGGCGTCGAACGTCTGCTCCTCCCGTTCGATGCCGGTCATCTCGGCGACGCGAGCGGACCGCGCCTGCGACTGCTCCCGCTGGTACAGCACCCCGGCCTTGCGCCGCTGCCAACTGACGACGAGCACCCCGAGGCAGGCCACGGCCACAGCGATCGACGAGATCTCGCGCACCCAGACCCGGTTGTATCGGAAGCCGGCGGCGGCGGCGCCGACCGCCATCAACCCGTAGACCGAGCGCAGGAGCCAGCCGTAGCCGATGCCGACCTCGCGGCGACGCGACGTGACCCAGAGGAAGAGCAGCCCACCGACCGACCACTGCAGCAGCACGGTGGCGGCGTCGAGGTTCAACATGACGGCAGGCAGGCTAGGACGTCGGGCGTTCCGGACGGAAAACGACCGCGATCGACCACCGACGCAGCTGCGTCAACCGATCGCTGCGAGGGCGTGATCGGCGTTGTTGGCCGGCGACGGGCCGTCGACGGTCGCGATCACGATGTCCTCCAGCCGGAAGCCGAGCCGGCCCGGCAGGTAGATGCCCGGCTCGACCGAGTAGCAATGGCCCGCTGCGAGCACGTCGGTGTTGCCGGTGACGATGTACGGATCCTCGTGTTCCTCGACGCCGATGCCGTGGCCGGTGCGATGGATGAAGAACTCGCCGTACCCGGCAGCGTCGATGATGTCGCGGCACGCGCGGTCGACGTCCTCGCAGGCGACGCCGACCCTACCGGCGGCGACCCCAGCGGCCTGCGCCTCGTGCAACACGCCGTAGATGTCGGCCACCTCACCGGGAATCGGTCCGGTCCAGACGCACCGGGTGATGTCGGAGCAGTAGCCCACGCCCCACTCATCGAACATCGTGCCCCCGAAGTCGCACAGCACGACCTCACCTTCCTGGATGACCCGACCCCCCGCCTCGTGATGGGGGCTCGCCGCGTTGGCACCCGCCGCGACGATGGCGAAGTTCACCCGGTGGTGGCCGGCCTCGACGATGCGACGACCGAGATCGGCCGACACCTCGGCCTCGGTTCGCCCGACGAGATCGATGCGGCCGGCCTGCAGGTCGGCGGCGATCGCGTCGACGGCGGCCCCCGCTCGGCGAAGCATCGCGATCTCGTGGCCGTCCTTCACCGCGCGCAGCGGGCCGGTGACCTCGTTGGACCGTACGAACGTGGCGTCAGGGAGACGGTCCTGGATCTCGACGAGGAACCGGGCCCACGTCCGGTCGCCGAAGGCGATCCGAGTCGCCGCCCCGACCCGCTCGGTGACCAGGGCGATCGGGTCGTCGGATTCGCCCCACGGCACGATCTCGACATGGTCGCGGGCGACGACACGGGGCGCTTCCAGGGTCGGGACGACGAGGGTGCAGCGGCCGTCACGGGTCACGACGGCCATCGTGAGACGTTCGAGCGGCATCGCCTCGTAGCCGGTCAGCCACGGCAGGTCGGGTCCGACCGACACCATCAGCGCGTCCACACCGAGGTGGTCGAGTCGGGCCGTCACCCGGCCGAGTCGGGCTGCGAACGGCGCGTCGGAAGTTGTCATGTTCGGTGTGTTCCCTTCAGGCCGTCAGGCCGGGCATGCCGTCGATCGACACGGCGTTGCGGTCGTCCCAGTACTGCTCGATCCCGTCGGGACCCTTCTTGGTCGCCCACTCCGCCAGCGTCTCGCGTTCCCCGCCGTACGCCATGAACGGCACGGAGTACCCGCAGGAGCTTCGCACGAGCTCGATGCCGAGCCGCACGACCGCTCTGGACCCCAGCGGCAGCCGGCCATCGGCATCGGTCCACGGCGCCGCGGTCCGGTCGAACCCCGGTTCGTCGTGGAGCGCCACCGAACCGCGGCCGTACAGACGAAGGATGCGGGGCCGACCTTCGAACGCGACGAACATGATCGTCAGCCGGGGAACCTCCCGGAGGTGGGCGATCGTCTCGATACCCGAACCGGTGAGGTCGAGGTACGCGACGGTGTGGTCGTCGAGCACCCGGAACGTGTCGTAGCCCTTCGGGGACATGTTGACGTGGCCGTCC
>CALMLJ010000608.1 GCA_937868025.1 uncultured Acidimicrobiaceae bacterium | reverse complement strand
TCGATCCCGCGGTGGTGCTCGACGGCGCCCATCGCCCGATCGGCGAGCTCCGCGCCGTCTGGAGCAAGTGACCCCGCAACCCACCCGTTCTGTCCTGCAGAATCGCCCCTGGAAGGGCGCTTTCGCAGGACAGAAGCGGTGAGGGACAGCAGGACGAGCGCTACGGGACCTCGTTGATGCGGTCGGTGGCCGGCGGGGCGACCGGGCTGTTGGCGCCGAGGTAGTCGTTGAGGGCCACCAAGTCGTCGCCGCCGCCGACCCGGTTGGTGCCGGCAGTGAAGGCGGTGAAGCCGTCGCCGCCGTCCGCGAGGAACAGGTTGACGGTGACCTTGTAGGTCGCCGCCGGGTCGATGGCCACGCCGTTGAGCTTGGCGTTCGAGATCTTCGAACCCTGCGGTGCGCTCAGCGAGTAGTCGAACGTGAGGCCCGAGGAGATGCCCTGGATCAGTGTCGGGCGACTCCGGCTGGCGATGTACTGCTGCTCGAGCGACTCGAGCACCTTCGCCCCGGACAGATCGATGGTGACCAGCAGGTTGCCGAACGGCTGGACGGTGAACGCTTCGCCGTAGGTGACCTGGCCGGCGGCCTCGCCCCCAGAGATCTGGGCGTAGGTGAGGTTGGCCCTCACCCCGCCGGGGTTCATGAATGCGATCTGCGCCCCGGCCGTCTGCGTAGCCGCGAGCTGGGCGTCGGCAATGAGGTTGGCGAGCGACGACTCGGCGTCCCGGTTCACCGTGCGGTTGATGTCGCTGGTGATGGTGCCGACGACGTCGTTCGCGATCGGCGCGGACACCGCCTGCCACTTGGCGATGATGGCGGTGAGCGCCGGATCCTTCGCCACGGTTCGCGACACGAGGTGGTTCGTGGAGCTGACCGACGAGCGGATCACATCGCCCGTCGTGCGGTCGAGTTGGAGGTTCGTCTCGGTGACGACCCGACCGAACGCCGACGCCGAGGTCACGGTGCGTGGCTCACCGGCGGGGTCGGGAATGCTGCAGATGTACGGCTGATGGGTGTGACCCGTGACGACGGCGTCGATGGCAGGGGACAGGTTCTGCGCGATGTCGACGATCGGGCCGGAGATGCCCGTGCAGCCGCTGTACGTGCCGGTCTGCAGTCCGCCCTCGTGGAGCAGGACCACGATCGCCTGCACGCCGACTCCTTGGAGCGTTGCCGCCGCAGCGTTCGCCGTGGTGACCTCGTCGAGGAAGTCGTATCCCACGATGCCGGACTGGGAGACGAGTTCGGGGGTGTTCTCCAGGGTCATGCCGATGAACCCGACCTTGACGCCGTCGACGACCTTCACCGAGGTCGGCGGGAGCACCGGGCGACGGGAAGTGCGGCCGACGACGTTCGCCGCCAACCAGGAGAAGTCAGCGCCGTCATACGGATCAGTGGGGAAGTAGCAGCCGTCCTCGGGGTGACACCCGCCGTACTGCATGCGCTTCAGTTCGGTCACTCCCTCGTCGAACTCGTGGTTGCCGACGCTCGACACATCGAGGTGCATGGCTTCGAGCGACTCGACGCTCGGCTCGTCGTGAAAGAGGCCGGAGAGGAACGGCGAGCCGCCGATCAGGTCGCCGGCCGCGACGGTGAGCGTGTTGGGCTTTCCAACCCGAAGGTTCGAGAGCGCGGTTGACAGGTACTCCGAGCCGCCGACCGGCGTATTGGACGGGTCGAGCGCCGCCCCGAGCGTGGCATCGGTGCCCCCGGGTGCCTCCAGATGTCCGTGATAGTCGTTGAACGAGAGCAGCTGAAGCTCCACCACCGATTCGACCGGCGATGGCTCCGGTACACAGCTGGCGACGAGGCTGGCACCGACGACCAGACTCGACAACGCGGCAATCGAACGACGGGTGATGCTCTTGGGCACAACACACTCCTCAGCTCATGGACCTGGCGGCATCCTCCCGCACTCACATCTCGAATGAGTCGAGATGCAATGGCGGGACTGTGACGCCCTGATGAACTCCGGGTCCCCTCGTGGTTCCCGATCGTGCTCGTTCCCAGACATCACCCCACGATGCGCGGGAGCACCTCGCTGATCGAACCCCTCACGACGACAGTG
>CALMLJ010000607.1 GCA_937868025.1 uncultured Acidimicrobiaceae bacterium | reverse complement strand
CGATGATGGAGGTCGACCACCGGAGTGTCCCGGGCGCCGACCACGAGGAGTGTCGGTGCGGTGACCTCCGAGATGAGCTCGCCGGCGAGATCGAGCCGACCCCCACGGGACACGATGGCGGAGATCCCGTCACCGAGGGCCGCTGCTGCCACCATCGCTGCAGCCGCCCCGGTGCTCGCCCCGAAGTATCCGATCGGGAGGTCGGCGACGTCGGGATCCCGCCGGATCCACCGGGTGACGGCCACGAGGCGATCGGCGAGTAGTTCGACATCGAACACGTTCTCCCGCTGCCGCTCCTCCTCATAGGTGAGGAGGTCGAAGAGGAGGGTGCCGAAGCCGGCGTCGTTCAGGATCGAGGCGACCATCCGGTTCCTCGGGCTGTGGTGGCTGCTCCCGCTGCCGTGGGCGAACACGACGAGGCCGTGCGGCCGGGCGGGGATCGTGAGATGCCCACCCAGGCGGACGGGCCCGATCGGGATCGTGATCTCGGCGTCGCGGCCCCCGATGACGTCGACCGCGCCGCCGGCGACGAGCGGCTCATCAGCCGGATCCCGGTCGGACCGCTCCAGGCAGTCGGCGACCTCCTCGTCGGTGGTCTGGGTGAAGCGGGCGTAGAACTGGCCGACCGAGTGGAAGGGATCGGGGGTGACGACCGCGACGTACTCGTCGGCGGAGTCATCCATCGCCGTGTCCCAACCGGGCGGTGCCACCGGGACGGCCAGCACGATGCGTGCGGCGCCCGCTTCCCGAACTGCGGCGCACGCGGCGCGGGCGGTCGCCCCGGTCGCCACCCCGTCGTCCACGATGACCACGGTGCGTCCTTCGAGCGGGATGCGGGTTCGGCCGATCCGGTAGAGGCCCAGTCGGCGCTGCAGCTCGGCCTCTTCGCGGGCCAGGACCGAGGCCACTTCGTCCGGTGTGATCCGGAGTCCGTCGACGACATGGCGATCGACGACCTCGACGCCACCCTCGGCGATGGCGCCCATGGCGACCTCGGGTTGGTAGGGGACGCCGAGCTTGCGCACGAGGAGGACGTCGAGGGGTGCACCCAGGTGTCCGGCGACCTCGGCGGCGACGACGACACCGCCGCGGGGCAACCCGAGCACGACGGGTCGATCCTCGCCGAGGTGGTCGAGATGTCGCGCCAGCAACCGGCCGGCCTCGATTCGATCGGTGAACCTCATGGTGACTCCTCCGTTCGACGGACCCTCACTGCAGGATCGTCCCGTTGGCGGTGTGATGGAAGGGCCGATGGTCCCGCCGGCTCAGCCGGCGTGGCGGACCGACAGCGCTGCGTGCTCGAGCGCGACCCGCGCCAGCTGCACGGCGCGGCGGGCACGGGAGCGGGCACCCGCGAGATCGTCGGTGTCGCTGATCTCGGCGGCGACCCGGCGCATCTCGGTTGCCGTTCCGGCGATTCGACAGGTGACGCTGGTGGCCCGGTCGCGAGGACGCATCGCCCCGAGGCGGGCACGGATGACCTCGTCGTCGAGCCACACCTCGGCGGAGGTGGCGACCAGTTCGATCGCGGCGACGAGGCCCTGGAGGTCGGTGGCGGCGTCGACGGACAGGCGCGCTCGGGCCACGGTCATCTCCAGCCGGATCGTGACGAGCAGCTCGGTGAGGTCCTCGTCGCCCGACTGCCGTCCCGACGTGGGGGAGGCGCCGGCGTCCACCGCGGCACACGCGGCGTCGAGCGCTGCCAGGACCTCGGCGAGCGAATCGTCCAGGCTCGCCGTCGTCAGATCGATGAACGCGTTCATCTCTCGACCGCTCTGAGGAGCGCCGAGACCGCCGACCGAACATCGTCGACGACCACTCGGGCGTGGTCGCGGAGCTCGTCGGACCATGCCGTGTCGTGTGTCCGGAGGGTCGAGATCAGCTCGGAGAGGTGGTCGCCGGCCTCCTCGAAGTCCTTGAGCGCGCCGGTGACCGCGTCGTCGACCTCCATCTTGCCGAGGCGCGCCTGGACGACCAGGTCCTGGGCTCGGGCCCGCCAGGAGGCCGCGACCTCATCGAGCGTCTCGCCGAGTTCTCGGGGCGAGCTCGCGATGCGGAGACGCCGCGAGGCGGCGGCGATGATCTCGGCCTCCAGCTCGACGACGGCCTCGTTCGCGTCCGCGGCCTTCTGGAGGAGGCGGGCGTCGCCCTCCGTTGCGGTGCCCAGGCGCCGGAGCCGTGCTGCGGCGTCGGTCAACTCCTGGTGTGCCCGAATGACGGCGTCGGCGATCGTTCCGATCTCGTCGGGCCGACGTGCGGCCGGGTCGGTCGGGACCGTCGGGACCGTCGGGACGGTGGGATCGGTGGTCGTGCGGCTCATGCTGAGCTCCTTGCCGGTTCGGCGTCCAGGGGTACGAAGACCTCGGTGCGCCAGGTGGAGGGGTCGGGTTGTTCGGTCGGATCGGTGAGGTAGAACTCCCACGGATCGGTGCTGGTGGTCGTGCCGTGTTCCTCGGCCCAGGTGGCGATTCGTTCATAGGCCTCGGCCACCCCGTCGTAGGGGCCGACGTGCACGGTCACGGCGACCGGCCCCGCCGGCAGCGTTGACGGGGCGACGCCGTCGTCGTCGGGCTCGACGGCCCGGTCGGTCGGGAATCCTGCCTCGACGTGGAACCGGTGGTTGCCGACAGGGAAGTACCGGGCGAACGGCGGACCGACGGGCGTGACGCCCTGGGCGCCGAGTGTGGCGGCGACACGACCGAACGCCGCGGAGATCCACGGTCCGATCTCGGGCAGGTCGACGGTCCCGGCGCTCACTGCCGTGATCTGCTCGTCGAGGTCGCGTCGGTCGACGGCCAGCGAGCCCGCGTCCTCGGGAACGAGTGCGTCGAGATCGTTGTGCACCGGGTCGGCCATGGCCTGCTCCTTCATCGGGCGGGTCGGGTCCCGCGGTTGGTGTCCGGACGGGCAGCTCCGCGTGTGCCCCATCTCGATGATCAGGCCCGGGCCGCCGTCCGGCCAGGGACGTAGGTCCCGTCGTGGGTCAGCTGAAGCGACCGGGATGCCCGACCTTGTCGGCTCGGGGTCGCGCCCGGGGAGCCGAGGTCGGGATGTTCACCGTCGGGGGCGGCGGGAGATGCCGATGCCCGGGCGCGTGTGCGACGTCGGTGGGCAGGTCGATCTCGGTCGCGTCGAGCGGATCGTCGAACTGCGGCGGCTCGACCGCGTCCTGGAGCGCGGCGATCGCCGCCCGGCGGTTGTTGCGCCGGTACTGGATCGTCCCGTAACCGAGGATGCCGGTGAGCGCGGCGACGATCGCCGCCCGCCGAGAGGTTGGCCAGCTGGTGCCCATGAGGGTGCTCCTTTGTGCGTCGGGTCGACGGCGTCCGCTGACGAACCCCGTCGAGTCCACCCTTCGCCTCGGCGGGTCCGTGCGGCAGGGCCGAAGGTCACGCGCCCGGTGGTGCGCCGGCGAGCCCCATGCCGGCGGCTGAGGCCCGAGGGCGTCGAGCCTGAGCCGAAATCCAGGCAGATAGTGACGCGGAGCGGCACAATCTGCATGGATTTGCACGTGTCCGTCTTCGTTTTGGCGGCCTCACCGCCGTCGCCGTCGAGCCCGTCCGGAACAGCGTGGTCATCCCGACCGGGCGCTCGACGGGGCAGGATGGCGCCGTGACCGACGAGACCAGCGACAGAACCGACACGACCGACACGACCCACTCGACCGACCTCACCCGCGAACGATCGCTGCAGGGCTACTGGCCGTCGCCGTGGCCCGCCGAGGACGCCGGGCCGACGCGCCCGGGCTGCAACCCCGA
>CALMLJ010000606.1 GCA_937868025.1 uncultured Acidimicrobiaceae bacterium | reverse complement strand
CCAGGTCGGCAACTTCCCGCCGCTGTGGTCGGAGTGGAACGGCAAGTACCGCGACACGATCCGCGACCTGTGGCGTGGCGAGGGCGGGGTGCTCGGCGACGTCGCCACCCGGATGGCCGGCAGTTCCGACCTGTACTCGTGGGAGCGCGGCAGCCCCACCGCCAGCATCAACTTCGTGACCGCCCACGACGGGTTCACGCTGCGCGACCTCGTCAGCTACAACGAGAAGCACAACGAGGCGAACGGCGAGGACAACAACGACGGCGAGTCCCACAACCGTTCGTGGAACTGCGGCGCCGAAGGCCCGACCGACGACCCCGACATCCTTCGCCTTCGAGGTCAACAGCTGCGCAACCTCCTCGCGACGTTGCTGATGTCGCAGGGGGTTCCCATGTTGCTGGCCGGCGACGAGCTGGGTCGCACCCAGCAGGGCAACAACAACACCTATTGCCAGGACAACGAGCTCAACTGGATCGACTGGACCCTCCTCGACGAGGACGCCGATGGTGGCGGTCCTGATGCAGGGAGCGGGAAGGGGTTGTGGGAGGCGACGAAGCAACTGATCGCGCTGCGCGCCGAGCACCCGGCGTTGCGCCGTCGCCGCTGGTTGACCGGGCACGAGGACGGGGAGGCCGCGGTCCGCTGGCTCCATCCCGACGGCCACGACATGGCCGACGGTGACTGGGACGGTTCGAGCGAGATGGCGATGCTGCTCGACGGGACGGTCATCCCCGAACGAGGGCCCCGCGGTGAGGTGATCCGCGACGACCGCATCCTGCTGCTGATCGACGCCGGCAGCGAGCCGACCGATTGGTCGCTCCCGCCGACGCCCGGATCGTGGGTCGAGCAGTTCAGCTCGGCGCTGGGCTCGCAGCTCAACGACGACGGCACGTATCGCACACCGGGCCGGAGCGTCGTGGTGTTCGTCGAAGCGGCGGACTAGGTGCCAGCCCCTGACGTTCGCTGGTTGCCCGAAGGCATCGGCGGTCCCGCGCTCGAGGACAACCCGGCTGCCTTCGAGTGGACCGACGACGGGTTCCGCCCCGAGCCCTGGCCGCACGCCGTCCTCTACGAGCTCCACCTCGGCACGTTCTCGCCGTCGGGGACCGCCGTTGCGGCGATCGACCACCTCGACCATCTTGTCGAGCTGGGCGTGACCCACGTCGAGGTGATGCCGCTCGGTACCTACGGTGGCCGGTGGGGGTGGGGCTACGACGGCGTGTACTGGTCGGCGCCGCAGCACACCTACGGCTCGCCGAACGACCTCCGGGCGTTCGTCGACGCCTGCCACGCCCGAGGGCTCGGCGTGATCGTCGACGTGGTCTACAACCATCTGGGCCCGGTCGGGGCCGACGATCCCGGGTTCGAGCCCTTCCTCACCGACGCCCACCACACGCCGTGGGGCAAGGCGATCAACCTCGACGGACCGGGCTCGCGGGTCGTCCGCGATCGCATCGTCGACGACGCCACCATGTGGATCGTCGATTATCACGCCGACGGCCTCCGCCTCGACGCCATCCACGCGCTCGTCGACGACTCGCCCGAGCACCTGCTGGCCGAGCTGAGCCGCACCGTCGAGGGCCTCGGCCTCGATCGGGAGGTCGTGCTGATCGGCGAGGACGAGCGACCAGACGCATTGCCGGCACGGCCGCGTTCCGATGGCGGGTACGGGCTGACCGCCAAGTGGGCCGACGAGCTGCACCACGCTGTGCACGCGTACCTGACCGGGGAGCGGCACGCCTACTACGAGCCGTACGGCGACCCGGAGCTGATCGGCAAGGAGCTGGCGTCGGGCGCTCCCTGGAAGGTCGTGTCGCTCCAGAACCACGATCAGGTGGGCAACCGGCCCTTCGCCGATCGCCTGCACCAGACCACCTCGATCGAGACGGTGCTCACGGTGCTCCCGCTGTTC
>CALMLJ010000605.1 GCA_937868025.1 uncultured Acidimicrobiaceae bacterium | reverse complement strand
CCGCTGATCGTGCGGATGGTGACGCCGAACTCCGACCCGACGTCGTCGTTGCGGTCGAGACGTTCGGTGACGCTCGACCCGTCGGCGTCGACGATGAGCGATTCGAACCGCCGGCCGATCAGGTCGGCCCGTTGGAAACCGGTCTCGGCGAGCACGGCGTCGGACACGTACACACAGCGATGTGATCCGTCGAGGAGGAGGACCGGATCGGTCGACGCCGTCGCGATCCGCCGCCAGAACGAGACGGCATCGGGAGCGGGGCCGGGCGCGGGCGCGCCGACGGGTTCGTCACGATTCGGCACCGCGCGACCTACCTCCTCTCCGATGTGACTCATGACCTGACTATCGGCAGACCAAGTTCAACGGTGAAGCAATCTGGAGGGATCCCCCAGTTCGGGGAGAAGGAGCGCCAAGGGGTATGCGCCGTTCGGGGCGGGGGTAGGGCCTGTTCGTCAACCTCCACGAAGGGAATCCCATGGCCACCACGGCACGATCCAGCACGTCGAAGAAGAAGGCCCCGAGCCGGAGCAGCGCCGGGGCCGCCGGCGCCGCCAAGAACGGGACGGCCAAGAACGGGACCGTGAAGCGGGGCATCGCGAAGGCCGGCACCGCGCGTTCACGCGGCGAGACCGACACGTACACGATCCCCGGCATGTCCGAGGACGACGCCGGTGTCACCGCGGAGATCCTCCAACGACGCCTCGAGGCGCTGATCGACCTCACGCTCACGCTCAAGCACGTCCACTGGAACGTGGTCGGCAACGGGTTCATCGGCGTGCACGAGATGCTCGACCCGCAGTACCAGGCGGTCGCGCTGATGGTCGACACCACCGCTGAGCGCATCGCCACGATGGGCGTGTCGCCCAACGGCCTCGCCGGGTCGCTCGTCGCGCACCGCGACTGGGAGGACTACCCGCTCGGTCGCGACGTCGTACCCCAGCATCTGCTCGAGCTCGACGCTGCGTACTCGGGAGTCATCGGCGACCACCGGGCCGCGCTCGACCGCCTCGGCGAGTTGGACCCGGTCACCGAGGACATGATCATCGGCCAGCTGGCCGCGCTCGAGGGGTTCCAGTGGTTCATCCGAGCCCACCTCGAGAACCGTGACGGCGTGATGGCGAAGTCGCTCCGATGAGCCTCCCCGATCCGCTCACCCCAAGCCCCGCACCCGAGCCGTCACCCAGCCCCGAGCCGTCTCCGATGCCGGATCCGGCCCCGATGCCCCAGCCGGACCCGATGCCGGCGCCGATGCCCGACCCGTCGCCGATCGTGCCCGACCCGACCCCGTCGCCGTCACCGCTCCCGGTGCCACCGACGGATCCGCCGCTGCCGTCTCCGGTGGCGTGACGACACCACGCTGACCGATGTCGCCGAGGTCGGCCCCTACTCGGGGCCGGCCTTGGCGCGCAGGCCGCGCAGCGCTTCGCGCAACAGACGAGACACGTGCACCTGGCTGGTGCCCACGATCTCCGCGATCTCGGACTGACTCAGGTCCTCGAAGAACCGGAGCCACACGATCTTCCGCTGGCGCTCGGGCAGGGTGAGCATGAGTTGCTCCAACAGGACCCGCTCTTCGTTCGCGATGCCCGCCGACGTCCCCAACTGTGACATCGACGCCGCGTGGAACCCCTCGGGGGTGTCGGTCGAGGCCGAACGGTAGGCCGCGCCGGCGTCGAGCGCGTCGAGCACGTCTTCGGGTGAGCACCCGAGCTCCTCGGCCAGCTCGTCGGGGGTCGGCGGCCGCCCCAGGGAGACTCGCAGGCGTTCGACGGTGGCCGGCATCCGGACGTGGAGGTCCTTGGCGCGCCGCGGAACGTGCACGGCCCACGTCGCGTCACGGAAGTGGCGACGCAGCTCGCCCGTGATCGTCGGCACGGCGAATCCGGCGAACGGGATGCCCTTCTCGGGGTCGAATCGCTCGACGGCCTTGACCAGGCCGAGCAGGGCGACCTGGGTCAGGTCGTCGAGGGGCTCGCCCCGCGAGGCGAACCTCCGGGCGCAGGCCTGGGCGATCGACTGGTGGTCGACGACGAGTTGGTCGCGTAGCCGGCGGTTTCCGGTGGCCTTCCACCGTCGGAACCGCTCGACCACCTCGGGCTCGTCGCCCGAGTCACGGTCAGGGCCACTCACGTCGACTCTTCGCC
>CALMLJ010000604.1 GCA_937868025.1 uncultured Acidimicrobiaceae bacterium | reverse complement strand
CCGAGACGCATGATCTGCGCGGCGAACGTCGGGTCGAGCTCGATCGCCTGGGCGACCATCTGGGCGTTGGTGTTCGGGTTGTCGACGACCGACAGCACCCGCATGGCGGCCGGCTTCGCGACCGACACCGAGTCGAGGGCCCGGCACAACTCGACGGTGATCTCCCGGCGCTCGTCGGCGTCACGCTCCGAAGCGGCCGGGGGGGCCGCGGCGGTGGCCAGGGCTGCGGCCGCTGTCGGGGCGCCCGCGGCTCCGGGGGCACTGAGCGCCATGATCAACCCTGTCCGGACGGGAGAGCGCCGAAGACCGCCGTTGCACCCTTACCGCGGCGCTTGGCCTCGTACATGGCGACGTCGGCGTTGTGCAGCAGACCGTCGACGGAGTCGTCGCCCGTCGCCCTGGCCACGCCCACCGAGCAGGTGACGACCAGCGGCCCGCTCTCGAGCAGCATCGGCTCGGCGAGCTCGACGCGGAGCCGCTCGCCGATGGCGGCCGCCTCCTCGTCGTCGTGGATCCCGCGGGCCAGCACCACGAACTCGTCGCCGGCGAAGCGGAAGACCCGGCAGCTGTCACCGGTCGTCGCCCGGAGCCGGGCAGCGACCTCGACCAGCAGCTCGTCGCCGGCGGCGTGCCCGAGCGTGTCGTTGACCGACTTGAAGTCGTCGAGATCGACGAACAGGACGGCGACGTCGTCGCTGGCATCAGCCGTCGCAATGCCGATCTCCTCGATCAGCCGGGCGCGGTTGGGCAAACGTGTCAGCGGGTCGTGACTGGCCTGCCACGACAGCAGCTGTTCGAAATGGCGGCGGTCGGTGACGTCCTCGATCGTCCCGAGGAACGCTGCCGGTGAATCCGGCGCGTGGATCGGGACGGCGCGGATCGTGACCCACCGTTCGTCACCGCTGTGGGTGATGAGTCGGGCGGGGGTCTCGACGGGGTTCCCCGCAAGCGCTTCCTGGAGGCACGAGCACACCGTCTCGAGGTGCTCGGGGTCGACCACCTGCATCCAGCCGGTGCCGAGCAGCTGCTCGGTGGGAAGCCCCACGAGCTCGGCGAGGAAGTCGTTGATGTACCCGATCCGCAGGCCGACCTCGGACGTGATGATGCCGATCGGCGCACGTTCGGACAGCGCCCGGAAGCGTTCCTCGCTGGCTCGGAGGAGCTGGTCGGCGTTCAGGCTGTCGCCGGACCGACGCAACGTGACGACCCAGCAGCGGCCGGCAGGCCCGACGCTCGGGACGGCAACGGCTTCCCACGGTGAGGCGAACCCGACCCGGGGCGACAGCGTCGCTCGGAACTCGGCCCGGCGGAGATCGTTGAGCGGCAGCGCTCCGGCCGAGGAGACGAGCACCGCCTCGAGCGGGGTGTCGGCGAGATCCGACACCTCGGCGCACACGGCGTCGGCGAACGCACGGTTCGCCCATCGGATCTCGAGGCGGTCGCGGCGACCCCCCACGATGAACACGGGATCGGCCGACGCGCCGGCGGCGTGATACAGCGCCTCGAACACGGCGTCTCTGCCGTTCGGTTCGCCGAGCAGCGACCCGTCATGGGCGGCGAGGAACTCTGTCGTCCGCTCGCTCCCGTATCCCACCAGGTTGGTCATCTGTCTCTCGCTTCGCACACGTGGGTTGGGTGAACCTTCCTGTCAAATATCGGAACGAACGGCCCGGACTTGAACATGAAGTTGCTCGGTGAACCTCGGGGTCCGACGAGTCACTACCCTCTCGGCGTGCCGTGAAAGCACACGTCGGGGAGCGAGAATGTTCAGAAACCGAGCCGGACGCCACGCGATCTCGTCATCGCTCCTCCTGATCACGGCCCTGGTCGCCGGATGCACCGGGGCCCCTCCTTCGGGGGAGGCGCTCCCGCCGGACGGAGTGGCGTCCAATCCCGGAGGCCACGCCGACCCCGCGCTGGTCGCGCTGGCCGTGCTGCCACCCGGCAACGGCAACGTCACCGGGCACACGGCCGCGGCGATCGACGATCAGCGGGCGCGGTACGACGCGGTCGAGGACGCCGTCGCCGACGGCACCCTGACCGACGCGAACCTCGGGCAGTTCTTCACCGACCACCACCTCGGCGCGGGGCGCATCGTGCGGGTCGACCGACCGGCCCCTGGGGTCCGGGTCGAGTGGGACGAGCACGGCGTTCCCCACGTGATCGGCGACACCGCGGCCGACGTCGGGTTCGGGGCGGGGTGGGCCGTCGCCGAATCGCGGCTCGTCGTCGCCGAGCTCGGCCGCCTGCTGGGTCGCGCCGGCACCCTCGAACTCGGGGGCCCCGACATCCCCACCGCGGTCGCTCGTCTGGGTGAGCTCGAACACATCAACTACACCGACGAGGAACTCGAGTCGGCCCTCGACGATGCCGTGACCCGGGCGGGGGCCGAGGGCGAGCGGATGATCGTCGCGCTCGACGCCTTCGTGGTCGGACTGAACACCTGGCTCGACCGCAACACGTTCCCACCCGAGGCTCGGGCGCTGGGCCTGCAGTGGCGTCATTGGACCCGGGCCGACGTCCTGGCCGTCGGCATCGTCGTCGACGACATCTTCGGTGCGGGCGGGGGCGACGAACTGGGCAACGCCGACGCGCTGGCCACCCTGGAGGCACGGCTGGGCACCGCCGCCGGTCGCGCTACGTTCGACGACCTCCGCTCCGCCGACGACCCCGCGGCCACCGCCCACACGGCAGCGGCCTTCCCCTATCCGCAGTTCGCCGGGGCGGGGGCGGGCGTGTCGTCGGCGAACACCGTCGACCCCGAAGCGGTGGCGAGGCCCGACGCACCGGTCGCTGTCGCCCGCGCCGAGGCCGGCACTCCCACCATGTCGAACTACATCGCCGTCGCCGGCGACCACACCGCATCGGGTCACCCGATCCTCGTGGGCGGGCCACAGTCGTCGTACTTCGCGCCCCAGTTGCTGTTCGAGATGGAGTTGCGCGGCGGCGGCTACGACTCGCGGGGCATCACGTTCCCCGGGCTCGGTCCCTGGGTCGTGATCGGCCGGTCCCGCACCTACGCCTGGACCGCCACCGCCGGCGGATCGGACCTCACCGACCAGCGCATGGAGCTCCTGTGCGAGCCCGACGGTTCGGCGCCGTCGCAGCTGTCGATGCACTACGAGTTTGAAGGCCGGTGCCTCCCGATGACCCGCCCGGCCAACGATGATCCATGGACGGCGTGGCGCACCGTGCACGGGATCGTCGTGGGCCGCTCGACCGTCGACGGGCACCCCGTCGCCGTCGCCCGCCAACGGATGTCGCGGTTCCAGACCGCGCACGCTGCCCCCGCGTTCTGGGCCCTGAACCAGGGCGCCGTCACCTCAGCCGCCGACTTCGCCCCAACGATGAGCGACATCCCGATGAGCTTCAACTGGCTCTACGTGAACGCGTCCGACATCGCCTACTTCCACAGTGGCTGGTACCCGGTGCGGGCCCGAGGAGTCGACCCCGACCTGCCCTCGTGGGGCACCGGGGACTGGGAGTGGCAGGGTCGGCTCGACTGGCGCCGACAGCCCCAGGAGATCGACCCCGCCAAGGGCTACGCGGTGTCGTGGAACAACAAGGTGGCGCCGGGCTGGCGCGAGCCGGACAACGACTGGGACGCCGGAATCGTGCAACGGGTCGACACCCTCGCGTCCCGCACCGAGGCGCTCATCGACCGCAAGGACGGTGCCGTCACACCCGCCGACGTGTTCGTCGCCGCGCAGGACGCGGCGACGGTCGACGTGCGCGGCGAACTGGTGCTCCCGGATGTCCTCGCGATCCTCGACGGTGCCCCCGCACCGAACCCCGATCTGGCAGCGGCCCGCGACCGGCTGTCGAGCTGGGTCTCGAGCGGCGCCCATCGCCGGGACCGTGCCGACGACGGGTTCTACGACGACCTCGCCGTCTCGTTGATGGACGCCCTGTTCGAGCCGATGACGCGCGCCGTGTTCACGCCCGGCCTCGGTTCGTACCTGGGTGACGGCGTACGTCGACCCCGCGTCATCGACAACCCGCCGTCGCAGACCGGCGGGGCGTTCGCCCACGGGTGGTACTCCGCCGTTGTGCACGACCTGCGTCGGGTCCGTGGCGTCGAGTCGATCCCGGCAGGTGTGCCGTCGTTCTGCGGGAGCGGCGACCTCGCCGCGTGCCGGGCCCTGCTGTGGCAGGTGCTCGAGTCGTCACGGGTCGCGGTGGGTCCATTCCCGCGGCTTGCGCTGCTCGAACGGATCCGGTTCATCCCCTACATCACCAACGGCAGTTCGGTGCGGTGGATGAACCGGCCCACCTACCAGCAGATCATCAGCTTTGGGGGCGACTGATCCGCCACCCGCGAGTCCGCTCCCGGGGGCACGCCGGTACGATGCTCTGCCGTGACGCTGAACGTCCTCGTCTCCGACAACCTGGTGTCGATCCGCTTCACGGGCTCCGATCGGCTGCTCTCGCTGTGTCGCTACGTCGACCTCCACGGCGACGAGATCACCGGGGCGCGGTTGTTGCCGCGCAGCGAGGCCAAGGCACTGCTCGGCTGGCGGGTCGGGGGCAGCTACTGGCCGGGCGCGTTCGCCAACGGATGGTTCACCACGCCGGGCCAGCGCGGCCAGCTGCAGTTGTGGGACGTGTACCGCGACGACGAAGTGCTGGTCATCGACACGACCCGCCCGAAGCCGAGCCGCATCGTGCTCCAGCACCCCGATCGGGAACGCCTCGTCGAACGCATCAACGCCGTCGCCAGCGCCCCCGTCGACTGAGTAACGAGGCCGGCTCAGCCCAGGGCTGGGAGCACGGCATCGAGGAAGCGCTCGGGCGCCTCGAGCATCGGGTAGTGGCCGACCCCGTCGAGGATGGTGAGGATCGCATCGGGGCGGGCGGCCACCAGCTCGGCGGTCATCGCAGTGACGGCGATGGGGTCGTCGTCGCCCCACACGATCGCAAGCGGAGACGGGTGCGACTCGATCGCACCGGTGAAGCGCCGCTCGTTGGCGCGTCGTTCCTCGATGTAGCGGATCGTTCGCGGCAGCACCCGGCCGCCGTCGAGCGCGGCGACGAGCTCACCGTGGGGAAGCAGGTCGGCGACGCCGAGCGTCGTCGAGGGGCTGAGCGTGGCGACGAGGCTCGCCGCGAGCCCCTCAGGCTGTGGGCCGAGGCCTTCGGCGACGCGTTCGTCGGGGAGCGCCAGGAGGAACTGCTGGCCGTCGGTGAGCTGGGCCAGCCCGATGTAGATGCTGCCGTTGGTGACCACCCGGCGGGTGACCTCGATCGGCCACGCGCCCTCGGTGTTGCGGGCCAGCAGTTCGCCGCCGACGGTGTCACCCATGTCGTGCGACAGGAGCGCGATCCGCTCGAGGCCGAGTTCGGCCGCGAGCGCCACGATCAGGTCGGCCTGGAGCCCCATCGTGTAGTGCAGGTCGGGCTTGTCGCTGAGGCCGAAGCCGAGGAAGTCCGCTGCGATGACTCGCCGGTGGGCGGCCAACCGGTCGATGATCCCGGCGTAGTCGAACGTGGACGTCGGGAACCCGTGGAGGACGAGCAGCGGCTCGAGCGCCGGATCGGGGTCGGCGGCCGGCACATCGACGACGAACACTCCGTGACCGGCGAGGTGGTGGATCTCACCACGGTCGGCCCAGGCACGAACCTCCTCCGAACACCCCTCGGCCCGTTGCTGTGCTGTCGTGTCGCTCATCGGACGGCGACGCTACCCCGGTGCGGCTCGCCGGCGCGGCCCACCGGCGCGGAACGTCACGCTCGAGTGCGGATCAGGTCGGCCAGCCGGCCCGGTTCCTCGACCTGTGGCAGCCCGCTCGGGACGGCGACGACGGTCGCCCCCGCCGCCTGCCACAACGCCATGTCGCTGTCCTCGCTGAAGGCCTGGCCACGCGCCCACACCACGAGCGGTCGGGCGGCGCGCACGTCGGCACGCGACAGCGGGAGGGCGAGGCGACCGGTCACGAAGGCGAGCTGCAGGTGCTTGCCGTTGGGCAGACGACCGGCGCGTCGGGTCTCCACGACTTCGTCCTCATGGAGGGCCTCGGGGTTCGAGTAGGTCTTGTTGCGCTGGAACCATCGCACGCTCGGGCCCGAGGTGAGCGCGGCGACGGCGAGATCTCCGATCGGCGTGTGCCTCCCGACGGCGTACGCCGCCCGGGCAACGAGTCCGCCGCGCCGGCGCTGGGCGTCGCCGAGGCCCGTCGGAGTGACGAGGACGAGGCGCGGCGTGTCCGCTGGAGTGTCGCCGGGTCGGATCGAATCGGCGATCGCCTTCGTCGCGTAGGCGCCTGTGAGGGAGCTGGCGATGACCGTGAAGTGCGGTCCGCAGTCACCGATGAGCGCGCGGACAGCGCCCAGGACGACGGCGGGGTCGTACTCGAGGTCGGGGCGATCACTCCCGCCCGCGCCGAGCAGGTCGGCGACGCGGACCCGGTGCGGCGCGCCGGCACCGGGCATCGATCCGTCGAGCAGGGGCACCAGCTCACGCCACTCGTACCCGTGGGCACCGGCGTAGATGCCGTGGAGCAAGAGGGTGACGGGGCCGTCGAAGGGTCCGGTCTCGGTCCAGCGGAGTTCGAAGGGGCCGTAGCGGGTCGAGCCGGTTCGGCGCGTCGACGACGTGTTGGTGCCGTGGAGCGTGGGGACCATCGATCCTTCGGCCGACGTGCCGGGTGTCAACGGCGCGTCCGTGGGTGACAGTGCGGAGGTGGTCGGAGCCATGCACACTCGTTCCCCGAGCGCTCCGCCGCCAGACCGACCTCCCCGAAACGGGGGTTCGTTCGACCGATGAGCGGTGGTCTCAGGTGAAGCGGCGGGGTGTCCGCTCGTCGCCGGCACCGAACAACCCGGGTGGCCCCTGGGCGGCGATGGGGAGGACGGTTCCCGGTACCTGGTCGCCGACGAGGTCGAACCGCACCCGATCCTCGGTCTCCTCGGTCGCACGCTCGGTGTAGAGCGGGTCCGACACCGTGCCGTCGGCAGCGAGCGCCACGACCTCGATGCCGGCGAACGACATCGGCACCTCGATACCGTCGCCGTCGAAGACCGTGCGCTGCACGAGAACCCGACCCTCGGCCTCGGTGCCCAGGGCGTACGTGGCGTGGTCGCCACGTACGGCCGGCCACGTCTCGGGCGAGTCGGACCGGCCCGACGACGGCAGGAGCATCACGGCACCGGAGTCGCAGCACACCTCCTCGACGATCAGCGTCGTCTCGTCGGCGATCCACCCGACCACGCGGGTGGAGCCGATCTCGGCGGTGATCACTCCGGTCTCGTCGAGCGGCACGTCGGTGGCCCACAGTTCGTCGACGGCGCCGCTCGCCAGGTTGATGACCCGGATCGCCTGCGTGCCGCTGCCGTCGCCGTCGCCATCGGGCGACAACACCACGATCGCCATGTGGCTGCCGTCCGGCGACAACTCACTGGCGACGACGTTCGCCTTCACGGTCGTGGCGGTTCCGTCGGCGGCGACCTTTGCCAGCCGGGTGCCGCCGGGCCGGAGGCCGGCGTCAGGCGACCGGTCGGTCCGCTCGACGACGAAGACCCCGCCGTCGGGGGCCAGCTCGGCGTCGAGGATGGTGCTCGCCTCGAGGTCGTCGCCCACGGTGTAGGTCGGTGCGGAGTAGACGGCTCGTACCGCAGAGCCGTCGGGATCGTGGAGCGTGAGCGTGACCTCGCCAGGGGTCGGGCGGGTTTCCTCGAGGTACGAGCCGGGCACGAACCCGTCGGCCGCCGGGGTGGTCGTCGCCGGTGCAGCATCGGTCGTCGAGGGTGCCGACGTGGTCGACCGGTCGCCGACGGCGATGGTGCCATCGTCGCCGGAGCACGACGCCAGCGGAACGAGGAGCGCGATGCCGACGACGGACACGAGGCGTCGGCGATGCGATCGCGTGGTCATCGAGGCCTCGTGTCCGCCACAGCTCACCCGGTCCGGTCGATCGACCAGGCCTCGACGCCGAAGTTGAAGCACGGGAACGTGCAGCCGGGCGGAGGATCGGGGGTGACGAACACGAAGACCGCCACGTGGTTGCCGGCTGCCTGGAGCTTGAAGGGCAACGAGCTCACCGTGCCGGGCGACGCCGGATTGGTGAACACGGGCACCTCCGCCTCACGGGCCCACGTCGCTCCCTTCCGGAAGAGCTGCACGTACCCGACCTTGACGTCGGCATGGCCGACCTGGGCCGACGGAACGAGCACGGCGCGCGCCGTCACGGCCAACAGGTCACCGTCGAGGGCGAGACCGTTGCCGAAGAGGAGCCCCTGGAACTCGTCGGGGTCGCCGGGGTCGCGCACGATGGTCTGTTCGAGGGTGAACCCCGAGCCCGAATCGGCGAACACCTCGACCGACGGGATGCCGTCGGCCTGGGGGCCGAGGGCGATGCGGTCGATCGTCGGGCCGTCGTCGACGGCGAGGGCGCGGGCGTAGTTGTTGGGGCCGGTGGGAGATGCTCCGAGGGAGAGGACGGGAGCCCACACCGAACCGGTGGCGCGGAACACGCGGGCGCCGCCCGGGGTCGGGCTGAATTGGCCCTGGGCGCCCACGACGAGGAGGTCACCGTCGATCGCCGCGCCGGGCCCACCGAAGCCTTCGCGCAACGCCAGGGGCCAGGCGGGATCGGGACCGAGGGTGGTCACGCTGCCCACCACGACCGACGGGCCGGACGTGTCGAGCGGAAAGAGGTAGACGTGGGCCTCGACGCCGGCGTTGATCGGGACGTCGCGGGTGACGAGCCAGGCGTCGGTCATGGCGGCGACCTGCTGGTTCGCCGGCAGGGTGAACATGCCCGCCGACCCCCATGTGCCGGCCGTTCGCTTGAAGAACTCGATCGCGGGGTTGCCGTTCACCGTTCCCGGCAAGCCGATCACATGGCCACCGATCGGGCCCGCGAGGGACGGTGACACCGTCGGGGTGAGGGTCTGCGGGCTGCCCAGCGTGGAGTTGCCCGGGCCCGACCGTGGGAAGAGGAGCAGGCTCGCCGAGCCGCCCCCGCCGGTGGCGGTGTCGACCTGGAGTGTCGATGCCCAGTCGAGATCGGTCCAGGCGCCCACGTAGTTCGTCGTGGTGGTGCCCACGACGGTGCGCGAGACGTGGGTCGTGATCCACGTCGGGCCGGCCGGGGCCGGGACGTCGGGGCCGCACGCGGTCGCCGCCAGCACGATGGCGGCGAGTGCCGGGCCCACCGGCCGGAACAGTCGTGCTCGTCGTTTCATGACACCCTCCGTTCAGAGCGCTCCCCCGAGCGACCGCCCACATCTTGACACCCACGTCCGACAGTCGCCCGGGACAGACCGACGTCGGGCACTTTTCACCAGGGGTTGCCCCCGCCGGCCGGCGGCGCTTGGCCGTCCGTGGGCGGCGAGGTCGGGAAGGGTGGAGCCGATTCGATCGGCGGCGCCGGCGGGAAGGGTGGTGCCGATTCGATCGACGGCGCCGGCGGGAAGGGTGGTGCCGATTCGATCGGCGGCGCCGGCGGGACAGCTGGCTGGCCCTCGACGGACGACCTCTGGATGCCCTGCGGTGCCGCCACGTGGCCATGCCGCGCCAGCGCCTCGGCGACGCTCTCGTAGATCGACGTCATCTCCTTCTTGGACTTCGACACACCCAGCGCACCACCGCCCATGCCGCTCATCCCGGGGCTGATCGTCAGCACCCACTGCCCGTCGGTGTAGCCCTGCGTGACGGCATAGGTGACCTTCATGCGGCGCACGAAGCCGCCGGCGAGCACACGACCCACCTTGCT
This sequence comes from uncultured Acidimicrobiaceae bacterium, assembly GCA_937868025.1. Next base: position 502 of record CALMLJ010000604.1, on the reverse strand, counting down.
GCCGACCTCGGCCTCGCCGGACCATCGATCGGCTCCGAGGGTGATGGTGTAGCCCAGGTTTGCCAACTGCTGGCCGGCGATCGCGACGACGGCGGCTGGATCGCCGACCGCGGTGAAGATGATGGGTTCGATGGCCATGGCATGAACGCTACCCCCGCGGTCCCACCGAGCAACGGGATCGCCGGGACGACAATCTCGATGTCAGTGGTCCGTTCTAGACTCGAACGCATGTTCGACGTGACAGTGCTGACCGAGCTGACGGCGAAGATCGCCGGCCTCGACGAGCACCTCTACGCGGACGACGACCTGTTGGCCGGCGTGAAGGCCATCGAGACCGCGGTCCAGTCCCTCCGAGCAGCGCAGGGCGCGTTGTTGGGTGAGCTCGACGCCCGTGGCACCACCGACGTGGTCTCGGGTCATCGCACCGCCAACTGGTTGGCCCACGAAACCGGGATCGCACCAGCGGCTGCGAAAGCCCGGGTGCGGTTGGCGGTGTCGTTGC
>CALMLJ010000603.1 GCA_937868025.1 uncultured Acidimicrobiaceae bacterium | reverse complement strand
GCGTGGTCGAAGCGCACCACGCCCCCGACAAGTTCATCTGATTCCGGCCGGAGGCGCTACGCCGTGGTGACGGGCGCGCTGAGCCGGTGAAGACCACCGGCCCCGAAGACCAGCCCGGCGAGCACGGGCAGTCCGAGCAGCAACATCACGAGTGAGACCGGGTGGGGCACCACGACCTCGCCGCGGACGATCCACAGGAAGGCAAGCGTCAGCGCGACCGCCGGGACCGCTGCGGTCAGCGTCACGAGCGCGGCTCGCCAACCGCAGACCCCGGCAATCACCGCCCGCGGCGCACCCTGGGTGACCATCACGTTCTCCTCGTCCTGGGACTCGATCCGCACGAGCACGAGGGCGAGCGTCAACACAGCGAGGCACACGACCACGATCGCGGCACCCACACCCCAGATCGCAGTGGCGTCCCATCGGATCGCGACATCGGACCCATACGACCCCCGAACGCTCAGCCCGAGCGAGTCGACGCGCTTCCACCATGCCTCGCCGTTCAGATCCGTTCGGTCGGAAACCGTGGCGAGTTCGATCGAGGTGCGCTCGAGCGTCGGCGTCCAGGCCGACTCGGGAACCAACACCGTCGCGAGCTGGCCGCCGAGCCCGGTGATCAACGCCTCGCTGAACGGCGAACCGCCCGAGCCGCGGTACAAGAGGTCCCGATCGACGACCGTGATCGGGCTCACGTCGTCGCCGCGAACGCTGAGTCGGGCACCGCTGGTCGCGCCGACCTGGCTGAATGTCGAGTAGCCGACCATCTCTCCCCGGGCGAGCGCCGACCGGACGCTCTCGCCGAAGTTGCGCACCTCGCCGTCGGGGACGAGCACGGCGGCGACGACCACACACCCCGCGTCGTCGAACATCGGCATGCCGACCTCAGCCTCGACGCGATCGGCGTCGTCGAGACAGGCACGGACCGAGCCACCCGTCGTCTGACGGAACAGGTCCACGTCGAAGCCGTCGACCTGCGCCCGCGTTCGGAGGCGGGTGATCTCAGCGGTGTTCAAGCCGAGCTCGACCAGGCGCCCGTCGACGATCGCCTGACCCGCTGCCCCGACCACCGCCAGGTTGAAGGGCTCAACGCCGCTCGACGCCGCGTCCTCGGCGAGCCACTGGGCATTCAGGCGCTCACCGACCGAGCCGTACGTCGCTGCGGAGAGCGTGATGGCGATGGCCGCCGTGGCGCCGGTCGTGCGGGCGCCGAACCGAGCCAGGTCCCGGGCGGCGGTCCGCATCGCCACACCTCGCGACGCGGTCCACGCCGGCAGCAACCGGATGGAACCAACCGAGATGGCGATCAGGGCGATCACTCCAGCGATGACGGTGAGCACTGCGAGCACGGTTTGTCCGTTGCTCCGACCCGGGCCAATGGCGGTGATGAGCAGGCCCAGGATCACCGCAGCGACCGCCGCCAACATGCCGATCCCGATCCAGCGCGGGGCGCCACGCGGACGCACCGAGCGGCCGGCCAACAGGTCGACGGTCGGCTGCGCCGACACTCCCCGTCCGGCGAGGCCGCCGGCGAGTACGGCGCTGAGCCACCCCATGACCGGCGCGGCGACCACGGCCGGAGTGAACGCAATACCACCGCCCGCGGTCCGCCCCGTCCACTCGAGTCCGACATCGTTCCACCAGCTCGCGGCGACGAGGCCGGCCACGACACCGACGGCGGCCCCGATGCCGCCGAGCACCACCCCGTCGGCGACGACGCTCAGCCGGAGCTGACGGGGCGTCGCGCCGTTCACCGACAGCAGCCCCAACTCCCGTCGCCGACGCCGCGCTCCGATGGCCAGCGCCGAGGCAGCGACCAGGCCGCACCACAGGAAACCGAACGTCGAGATGCCCACCGACGCGACCTGCTCGAGGGCCGAGCTGGTCGCGTAGCTCGGCTCGATCTGTCCGAGTCGTTCGAGCTGGGTCCGATCGAGTCCGCGGACCACCCACGCGACGTCGGGTGTCTGCAGACCGGCCTCCGACCAGATCGGGGCGTCGACGGCGGGGAACGTGCCCGGAGCGGCGATGAGACCGTGCGTCATCGGCAATCGATCGTCCGGCTGGACGTGACCGACCACGGTCACGGTGAGGTCGGGCAGCGTGAGGTCGATCGTCGATCCGATCGCCGACGTATCGTCGGCGACCGCCACCTCACCGGGGCGGGTCGGCCAGCGACCGTCGGCGAGTCGAACCAGCCCCCCGGTATCGAGCGTCGACCAGTCGGCTTCGCTCCAGGTGGGCACCCGCACCTCGCCGTTGGTCCGGGCCAGGGCGTACCACCCCGTCACCTGTCGATCGATCCGGGCGCTGTCGGGGAGGCTGAACCGGCCGCGGACGTCGGCGACGGTCTCGGAGCTCGACGGCCCGAACGGTTCGGCGGCACTCGGAGAGAATCGGTGGACGAACTGCCCTCCCAGCAGGTCTGCACGGATCGCGTCCGCCTGCCGGGCGTCGTTACCGGCCATCGTCGAGAGCGCACCGGCGAGGACGCCCACCGGAAGGGCCACGAGCGCGACGACAACGAGGCTTCGCCACGGGTGGCGGCGCACCGACCGGAACGAGATCCGCAGGGCGGCCCTCATCGCGCCAGTTCCTCGTCGTCGAACGACACCTCCGACACGGGCGAATCCGATCCCGGTCGAGCTTCGTCGACCACCCCACCGTCGCGCAGGAAGATCACCCGGTCGGCCCAGGCCGCGTGCGACGCGTCGTGGGTCGTCATCACCACGGCGATCCCGTCGTCGTCGCACCGTCGACGGAGCAGCCGCATCACGCTCTCACCGGTGAGCGAGTCGAGGGCCGCCGTCGGTTCGTCCGCCAGCAGCAACCCCCTGCCGCCGACCAGCGCCCGGGCGATGGCGACGCGTTGCTGCTCGCCGCCCGACAAGCGCTCGGCGTCGCGGTCGGCCATGTCGGCGAGCCCGACGGCCTCGAGCGCCGCCATGGCCTGCTGTCTCGCCGCCCGCGCCGACATGCCGCCGAGCTCCAGGGGGAGCATCACGTTCTCGACCGCGCTCAGCACGGCGATGAGGTTCAGGCGCTGCTCGACATACCCGACCGCCGTCCGCCGCAGCTCGGCGAGTTCGGCGCCACTCAAGGCGGACAGGAAGGTCGCACCGACCTTGATCTGGCCGGAGTCGGGCCGGTCGAGTCCGGCGACGAGATGCAGGAGGGTGCTCTTGCCGGAGCCCGAGGGTCCCATGATCGCCACCAACTCCCCGGCGTCGACAGTGAGGTCGACGGCATCGAGGACAACGCGTGTGGTGGTGCCGTCGGGATAGGACTTCGTGAGTCCATCGAGTGCGAGCTGTTGTGTCATGTCCTGCTTCCACGGTGCTTCGGGCCCGCGAGGCGGGCGGTCGTCAGGTCGAGCCAGCGGACTTCGGCGTCGAGCCGGCTGATGGCGGCGTCGAGGACGACCGCCTGGCTGATGTCATCGGGTTCGAGGCGGGCCTTGCGTCGGGTGAGCGCCTGGAGCGAACTCGTCGCCTCGCTCCGCTGCGCCTGCAACAGGTCGGCGATGTCGGGACGATCGGCGGCAACCGCCATCGCGACCTTGATCGTCAGTTCGTCGCGCTCGTGTTGGTCGGTCGCACGCGGTGACGTGAACCAAGCGTCGACGGCCTCGCGCCCCGCCGAGGACAGCCGATAGGACCGCTGGCCGTCGTCACCGCTTCGGGCGTCATCGCCGTCCTCCTCGGTCACGAGGCCGTCGCGCACCATCCGCCCCAACGTCGTGTACACCTGCCCGACGTTGAGCGACCAGACGTGGCCGGTGACCTCCTCGAACTCCTTCTTCAGCTGGAACCCGTACTTGGGCCCCTCCAGAAGCAGCGAGAGCAGGCCGTTCTTGATCGACATCGACACCCCTCTCCACGAGATCTCACAGCTACCCACCGAGTAACTAGTTACTCAGTATGCATACTCGGTATGGTGATGGCAATCGGTTTCCCCCCAAAACGCAACGAACTCCCGACGTGGAACCCGCAGGGCGCGGGTTCTACGTCG
>CALMLJ010000602.1 GCA_937868025.1 uncultured Acidimicrobiaceae bacterium | reverse complement strand
GCCGATCCCAGCCAGTTCGTGGGGCAGGAAGAGGTCGACATCGCGACGAGGCCGAGCTTCGACACCGACCGGGTGGTGGACCGTCCGACGATCACGCGGGCATTCATGGTTCGCGACCACGACGGGTACCGGTGCATGGAGGGCGGCCTGACCCTGACCCACGACCGGCCCGAATCGATCACGTTCAACAACCACCTGATCAGCAAGGACACCTGGGTCACCTCGCCGACCCACGTCCCGAGCCACGATCCGGTCGTCCGGCCGAGCGCGGGGCTGGCCCCCATCGATCTCCGCAGTTCGATCACCAGTCGGGCTGCCGAGTCGATGTTCTGGATCGGCCGCAACCTCGAACGCTCCCACGCTGCGATCCGCCTCGTCCGGGCGGTGAGCCTCATGAACGAGACCCGGTACGACCTGAAGGACGACAGCGACTGGACGTGGACCTGGACGGTCGACCGCCTCGTCAACGCCGTGGTGGGTGTGCCGTGGCCGCCACCCGAAGACGCCGACTCGGCGCCCGAGCCGACGACCGCCGAGTTGTTGACCGGCGCGCTCGTGGATCGCAGCCGGGTCCGCAGCCTGTCGACGTCGCTCTACTTCCTGATGCAGAACGCGGCGTCGGTCCGGGAGCTCTTCTCGGCGGACTCGTGGCGGCTGCTCAGCCAGATCAGCGGTCACCATGCCCAGCTCGGCGCGGACGATCCCGAGGCGGCCGCAGAGCGCGCCTACGCCACGGTGACGCCGCTGCTCGCCCTCTCGGGCGTGATCAGCGACTCGATGGTGCGAGATCCGGGGTGGCGTTTCCTCGACATCGGCCGCCGCATCGACGCCGCCTCGCTCGTTGCCACCACGCTCGGAGCGGCGCTCGTCGACGACCCACCGTCGCACCTCGCGTCGCCGTTCCTCGACGCCATCCTCAACACCTGGGACGGCCTCATCGCGTACCGCCGCCGCTACCGCAGCGACGTCGATCCGGCGCTGCTGATCGATCTCCTCGTCACCGACGAGAGCAACCCGCGGTCGGTCCGGTCACAACTGTCGGCGCTGATCGTCGACTTGGAGGAGCTGCCCGGCGCCGCCACCCGGCGGGCCGAGATCGTCGACACCGTGCGGATGCTCGCCGCGTTGGTCGACGCCACGACGCCCGAGGCCCTCGCCGCCGTCGACGACCACGGCCGACGTCCGGCGCTCGCCCTCGCCACCGACAGCATCGGGGCCACGCTCGGAGCGGTCGCCACCGAGATCGACCTCACGTACTTCGTGCAGCTGCCGCCGACGAGCCTGTTCAGCGAACTGATCGTCGACTCGGGAGATCTCGACCCCGACGAATTCGGGGCCCTCGGCATCGTCGCCGACAGCGAAGCGGGCGCACCGTGAGGTACCACGTCACGCACTCCACGACCTACCGCTCGCCCGAGCCGGTCACGATCGGATATCACCAGGCGCACCTGTCGCCCCGCGACACGCCGGGCCAACGGGTGGTGTCCCATCAGCTCGACATCTCGCCCACACCCGCGGACCGCGCCGATCACGTCGACCTGTACGGCAACCGGTTCACCTACTTCTGCGTGTCCGAACCCCA
>CALMLJ010000601.1 GCA_937868025.1 uncultured Acidimicrobiaceae bacterium | reverse complement strand
CGAGTCGTTCGAGGACCCCGAGACGGCGGCGTTGATGAACCGCCTCTTCGTCAACATCAAGGTCGACCGCGAGGAGCGCCCCGACGTCGACGCCATCTACATGGAAGCCACCCAAGCCATGACGGGCAGCGGCGGGTGGCCGATGACCGTCTTCATGGACCCCGACGGTGCTCCGTTCTATTGCGGCACGTACTTTCCGAGGACGGGCCGCGGCGGCATGCCGTCGTTCACCCAGCTGTGCGCAGCAATCGACGACGCGTGGCGACACAAACGCGAGGGCCTCGCCGAGCAGGCGCAACACCTCACGGACTACCTCCGCCGGCAGCCGAAGTTCAACACCGACGCCGAGCCGGCGGGCGTCGAGGCGCTCGGTCAGGCCGAGGAGCAGCTGCTGCGACAGCACGACGCCCGGTGGGGCGGCTTCGGCGGCGCACCGAAGTTCCCCCAGTCGATGTCGGTCGATCTTCTGTTGCACCAGGCGCTCCGCACCGGCTCGACCGAGGCGTTGGCGGCCGCGACCCGCTCGCTCGACGCGATGTGCGCCGGCGGCATGTACGACCACCTGGGCGGCGGCTTCGCCCGCTACTCCGTCGACGAGCAGTGGCTGGTGCCGCACTTCGAGAAGATGCTCTACGACAACGCGTTGCTCCTCCGCCCGTACCTGCACGCGTGGCAGCTCACCGGCGATGCCGCCTACCGCCGGGTCGTCGACGAAACCGTGACCTACCTCCTTCGAGACCTCAGGCACCCCGACGGCGGGTTCTTCTCGGCCGAAGACGCCGACTCGCTCGACGCCCACGGGCACAGTGAAGAGGGCGCGTTCTACGTGTGGACGATCGACGAATTGCGCGACGTCGTAGCGGCAGCCACCGACGACGCGACGGCGACGTTGTTCGAGGAGACGTACGGGGTGACCCGCAGCGGCAACTTCGAGTCCGGCTCGATCCTGTTCCGGCCCGTCGGGGCCTTCGGCGATGACGGCGACGACGAACAGGCCGGCCGCCTCGCCGCGGCCCGGCAGGCGCTGTTCGAGCATCGTGCCCGCCGGTCGCGCCCCGGCCTCGACGACAAGGTGCTCACCGAGTGGAACGGGCTCCTCCTCGCGTCGCTCGCCGAGGCGGCCGCAGCGTGCGGCGAACCGGCGTGGCTCGAGGCGGCCGTGGCCCAGGCGGAGTTCCTCTGCCGTGAACTCCGCGGCGCCGACGGCCGCTGGCACCGCAGCTGGCAGGCCGACGGCGGCGCCCGCCACGCCGGCTACGCACACGACTACGCCGCGCTCGTCGACGGGTTCACCCGTCTCTACGAGGCGACGGGGTCGCTGCGCTGGCTCGACGAGGCCCGGGCGACAGCCACGGCGCTGCTCGACCTCTTCGAGGACACCGAAACGGGCGGCCTGTTCACCACCGGCCACGACGCCGAGGCGCTCATCTCCCGCCCCAAGGATCTGATGGACAACGCCACACCGTCGGCGTTGTCCACGGCGGCGATCGGGCTGCAGCGCCTCGCGGCGCTGGGTTCGGCGGACGACCCCGAGACCGCCCGCTACTCGTCGTCGGCCCGAACGATGATGGCAATCCTCGGCCACGTCGCCGGCGAGACCCCCCTGGCCTTCGCCAATCTCCTGTTGGCGATCGAACTCGATGCCGTGGGGATCACCGAGGTGGTCATCGTCGGCGATCGTCCCGACCTCGTGGCCGAGGCCCGCTCGACCTGGCGTCCCCTCACGGTGCTGGCGTGGGGCGAGACCGGAAGCGGATCGTTGTGGGAGGCGCGAGAGAACGGGCTCGCCTACGTGTGCGAGGGCCAGGTGTGCCTCCAACCGGTCGGCACCGCGGCCGAGCTGGCCGAGCAGCTGGGCCGCGGCTCGCAGCGGTCGTGACCGGAGCGTCGGGCCGGTGAAGACCAAGGTCAAAGTCGGGCTCGGCGTGGCCGGGGCGATGGTGCTGCTCGCCGTAGCAGCGGGAGTCGTCGCGCAGCACCAGAGCGGCACCGCCGACGGTCCGCCCGCCACCCTCCCGCCGGGGACCGAACCGATGGTCGTCGTGCGGCCCTTCGCTCCCGAGGTCGCCTGGAACCGCCCGGTCGCCGAGTTCGGCCGCTCCGAGACCTACGCCGCGTACGCCGAGAAGTTCTGGAAGTACGGGAGCTACGGCGGTTGGGACGACCCCGACCAGCGCGGCGACGTGTACCTGGAGCTGCGCAACTACTCGACACCGATCTACGACGCCCGGCTCGCCACGAGCACCAAGCGCGCCTACTTCGCCAACTTCGGGTTTCCGCCGTCGGCGGGCTACTCGATGGTGATCCCCTGGAACGACAACTGGGAGGCCGCGAGCGGCAACGACGCGTTCATCCTGATGGTGAACCCCGATACCGGGGAGAACTGGGTCGTGTGGTCGTACCAGAAGAACAACCCGACGACCTGTCTGAACGCCGCCAACCTGGCCAACGGGTTCACGCCGTTCCGCGACCTCTGCACCGGTGGTGTGGGCAAGCTCACGAACGAGGACGGCAGCGACGGCGACTACCGCACGTGGAACAGCTACCAGAACGGCCGTGGCATGGGGATCCCCAAACTGGCGCTGATCACCACGCCCTACGAGGTGCAGGCCGGTTCGATCGACCACGCCCTCGAGATGACGGTCTTCAACTCGATGTTCGGACCGCCGTGCACCGAGGCCGAAATCGGGACCGCGGCGGCCGGCTCGACCTGCGGGTTCTACGTGCCGCCGGCCACGCGGGTGGAGTGGAACGACGGCCCGCCGAACAACTGCGGCGAGAACACCCAACCGAACACGGTCGCGACCCGGGAGAAGACGGTGCCCGAGGGGATGCGGTTCGCCCTCGACATCTCCGACGCCGACATCGAGGCCTGGCTGGACGCCCGCGGCTACACCGACCCACTCCGCTCGACGGCGCGCATCTTCGCCGTCGCGCTCCGCGACTACGGGTGGATCATCGCCGAGACCGGCTGCTTCGGCATGTCGATCGAGATCGACGGCATGGTGAACCCCGAGGCCAAGGCGATCTGGAACACGCTCGGGTTCGAGGACACCCCCGATGCCGGGCACATGCTCGACGGGCTCTTCACCGAGGACCGCATCTACGTCGTGAACCCGCCGGCCCCGTTCGAGGGAACGACGCCGCCGTCGCCCGGTCGCGCCGGGTAAAACGGTCCCCCATGACCCCCGATCCGTCAACGGCACCGTCCTCCCCGTCCCCGAGCCGACGGTTGTGGGAGCTGATCGAACCGATCCATGCCGTCACCTACTTCTCGGCCGCGTGCCAGGACGCGATGACCGAGGTCGGCATGAAGGGCTTCTGGATGGGGTACTTCGCGGCCCGGAGCGCCCCCTTCGGCGCCGCTGCGCCCGCCCTCGTGGAGGCGACGTTCTACAACTTCTCCCCCACGCTCGTCCGCCGCGCCCTGCCCGATGCCTGGGACCGCGCCACCCCCGCGGACGTGCTCACGGCGCGCTCGGCGGCCGCGGCGATCGCCCTGCGCCAACTCGCTCCGGAGGCGGACGAGTACGCCCGGCGGGCCCTGCCCCTGCTGGAGTCGGCGGCGGGCGCCGCCCGGTGCGACGGTCGTCCCCTCGCTGCGGCGAACCAGGCCCTCGCGGCGCCGGCCGATCCGGTGGAACGACTGTGGCAGGCGACCACCACCCTGCGCGAACACCGCGGCGACGGGCACGTCGCCGCGCTCGTCGCCGCCGACCTCAGCGGGCTCGAGGCCCACGTACTCCTGTCCGCGACGGTTGTCGGCGCCGCGACGCCGGAGCGCCTCCAACAGGCGCGGGGGTGGACGCCCGACCAGTGGGACGTCGCGGTCGACGCCCTCCGCTCCCGAGGCCTCCTCGACGATGGTGGGGCGGCTACCGCTGAGGGGCACCTCCTGCGGGTCGGGGTCGAGGCGAGCACCGACGACATCGCCTGGCAGCCGTACCGGGACGGTCTCACCGACACCGGTCTCGACCTCCTCCGAACGGTGCTGCGCCCGCTCGCGACGGTGGTGCGACAGTCGGGGCTCATCCCGTTCCCCAACCCCATCGGTCTCCCGGACCCCCACGGGGACGGGAGTCGATGAGCGGCGGCCGCCGCCGTTCCCTCATCGCTGCACTCCTGTTGTCGGCGGGCCTGTTGTCATCTGGGCTTGCGTCGTGCAGCGGCACCGACGGCGCGACCACCGTCGCCCCCGATCGCCGCGGTGGCGACGCCCCGACCTCGACCTCGATCGCCCCCTCGACCACGGCCGCGCCCACCACACCACCGCCGACCGAAGCGCCCACGACAACGGCCGTGCCCCCGACCACGGCCGCGCCGGCGGCCGCCACCGAGCTCCCCGCCGACGCCGACCTCCTCGCCGACCCACCCGACCTCGCCGGCACCGCGCCGGGTGACCTGCTCCGCTACCAACGGATCACGACCCCACTCGGGGGGCTGCTCGTCCCCAACGACCTGTGGCGGGTCATGTACACGTCGACCGACACCAACGGCTCACCGATCCTCGTCACCGGGCTCGTCCGCGTCCCGATGGACCGACCTGCACCGCCGAACGGCCGCCCCGTCGTGACCTGGGCCCACGGCACCACCGGCACCGCCGACACGTGCAGTCCGTCGAGACGGCTCGACGCTCCTCCGGTGCCCGATCCCTTCGTCAACGACGGCTTCGTCGTCGCCGCGACCGACTACGCGGGCCTCGGCACTCCCGGGCCCCACCCGTACTTCGACGGCGCCAGCGCCGGGCGTGCGGTGCTCGACATCGTGACGGCCGCCGGCCACCTCCCCGGCGTCACGATCGCCCCGCAGTTCGCCATCTGGGGCCACTCCCAGGGCGGGCACGCGGCGCTATTCGCCCGCGAGCTCGCCGCCGAGCGCCTGCCGGGACGCCAGCTCGTCGGGACCGTGGCGCTCGCACCACCGAGCCTCGTGAAGGACACCATGACGGCGATCCTCGTCGCCCTCCAACCGAAGGGGTTCGCAGCGATGACCGTCGCCGGCATCGCAGCAACCCACCCCGACGCCGAACTCACCGACATCCTCGTCCCGGCCGCTGCCGAAGCAATCGAGCGGCTCGTCGAGACGGAGTGCGCCGCTGGGATCGACCGAGCGCTCGGCCTCTTCGGCAACACCGACATCGTCGTCGCCAACCCGAACCAGATCGAACCCTGGGCGACCTACCTGCAGGCCGCGGAGCCGGCGATGGCGGCGGGCGCAGGCCCGCTCCTCCTGATCCACTCCATCGACGACCGAACGGTGCCGGCGTTCATGTCCGCCGTGGTCGAGATGCGCACGTGCTCGCGCGGCGAGCCGACCGTCCGGTGGGTGCTCGACAGCGGCGGGCACAACGGCATCATCGGCCTCACGTTCGACCTCGATCGCCAGTGGACGCTCGACCGGTTCGCCGGGGTCCCCGCACCGTCCAACTGCCCGTCGGGAGCCTGACGGTCCGCCGTCGAGGCGCCCGTGTCGACGTCAGTCGGTGACGAGCAGCGATCGGTACAGCTGGTCGGTGAGGGCGAACCAGCTCTCGGCATCCATCGGGTTCACCAGGTTGATGTCGTTCAGGACCAGTCCCAACGTGACGCCTTGCAGCAGGGTCGCCACCGCCCGAGCATCGAGGTCGCGGCGCACCAGCCCCTTGCGTTGGCTCTCGACGATGATTTCGGTGAACGCGGTGGTGCACGCGTCCTGGGCCCGGGCCAGGCCGGCGCTCAGATCGGGGTGATGGAGGGCCACGCCCGCCACTTCGGCGCGGAGCCGGCGCGATCGCGCCCGGGCGTCGCTGTGGGCGGCTCGCGTCAGGAACTGCATGCCGCTCCAGAGTTCGTCGACCGTCTCCGAGCGCTCGA
>CALMLJ010000600.1 GCA_937868025.1 uncultured Acidimicrobiaceae bacterium | reverse complement strand
TTGCGGATCTTGATGAAGTCGTCGAGGAACCCGACGATCCCGGCGCCGGTGATCGCCAGGATGACGAACAAGCCCCGCTGGGTATAGATGCCCCGGTAGAACCCCGACACGGCGTAGCTCACGACCGCGGCGAACACGATCGCGATACCGCCCATCGTCGGGGTACCGGCCTTGACCGTGTGGCCCTCCGGCGCGTCCTCGTGGATGGGCTGTCCGAGGTTCAGTCGGGTGAGGAGGTCGATCAGGTACTTCGTTCCGATGAGCGCGACGACGAGCGCGACGCCACCGGCGAGGAAGATGCGGATCATGCCGTCGGCTCCGCCCAGCCGTGCGCGGCCAACCAGTCCCCCGCGACCTGACGGTCGTCGAACGCCGACACGTTGGCGCCGATGGTCTGGGTGGTCTCGTGGCCCTTGCCGGCGATGACGACCACGTCGCCCGCTGTCGACGCCGCCAGCACGGCCTCGATGGCGCGCTCACGATCGATCTCGACGCCCACAGGCGTGGTGGTCCCGGATTTCACGGCAGCAATGATGGCCGCTGGATCCTCCGAGCGGGGGTTATCGGAAGTCAGCATCACATCGTCGGCCAGCTCGGACGCGACGGCGCCCATCTGCGGCCGCTTGGTCCGGTCACGGTCACCGCCGCAGCCGAAGACCACTCGCAGCTCACCGCCGGCGACCAGTTCGCGGGCAGTCGTCAGCAGATTGGCCAATGCGTCGGGGGTGTGGGCGTAGTCCACGATGACGGCGAACGGTTGGCCGTGGTCGACGACCTCGAACCGCCCCGGAGGCGCGGCGACCGTGGCGAGGGCAGCTGCGACCTCGGCCGGCCCGTGACCCAGCGCCACCACCGCCTCGGCGGCCGCGAGCGCGTTCGACACGTTGAAACGGCCGGCCAGGGGCAGCCGCACGGACTGCCCGCGCCACATGAACGACGAGCTGTTGGCCTCGAGCCGGAGATCGACGAGGTCGGCGAGGGAGTAGGTGGCGATGTCGATGGTGCCGGCGTCGCGCAACAGGCGCCCGTGCACGTCGTCGACGTTGACGAGGCCCCGTGACGTGAACCGCTCGTCGAACAGCCGCGCCTTGGCCTCGAAGTAGCGCTCCTGGGTCTCGTGGAAGTCGAGGTGGTCGACACCGATGTTGGTGAACACGGCGAGCGCGAAGCGGGTGCCGTCGACCCGGTGCAGCGCCAACGCGTGGGATGACACCTCCATCGCCACCACCTGCGCGCCCGCGTCGTCGAACGCCCGCAGCTGCGCCTGCAGCTCGGGTGCCTCGGGCGTCGTGCGGGCGCCCGTGAGCGTGCCGATGATCCCGCAGCGGACACCGAGTCGGTCGAGGAGGTGCCCGATGATCGTGACCGTCGTCGTCTTGCCGTTCGTGCCGGTGACCCCGACGACCTGGAGCCCACCCTCCGACGGGTTGCCCCAGAACGCGGCAGCGACCGGGCCCATGGCGGCCCGGACGTTCGGAACGATCAGTTGGACGACGTCGAGGGGAAGTTGTCGTTCGACGAGGAGGGCGGCGGCACCGGCCGCCATCGCGGATGCCGCGAACTCGTGGCCGTCGAAGCGCTCCCCCACCACGCAACAGAAGAGGCTGCCGGGCAACACCCGGACGGAGTCGTGCGTGAGCCCGGTGACGACCACGTTCGGGTCGCCCACGACGTCGGCGCCGACCGACGTGGCCAGTTCGGCGGCGGTCGACTCAGCCATCGGGTGCGGCTCCGGGTTGGGCGGTGGGGGGCGGGCCACCCGCAGCGGGGTCCGGCCCGCCGGCCGGGTCGACAGCCACGGGCTGGCCGGTGGCCGGATCGACGGCAGCGGGATCGACCGGCACCGTCGTGGTGGTCGTCGTCGTCGGCATCGTCGCGGGCTGGGAGCGGATCAACTTGCCGGTCTCGACGGGCGCGTCGGAGTCGCGGGCGATGCTGAAGCGGCGCATCGACTCCTTGGCCAGGGTGTCGAACACCGGCCCGGCGGCGGTGGCGCCGAAGTGCAGGCCGTAGGCCGGCTCGTCGAGCATCACCATGATCGAGATCTGGGGGTTCGACGCCGGGAAGAACCCGACGAAACTCGAGGAGTACTTGCGGTTCGCCGCCGTGCCGTAGGTGCCGTCGCCCTGGACCTTGTACGCCGTGCCGGTCTTGGCCGCGATGTTGAAGCCCGGGATCTTGAACTTGCTGCCCGTGCCCTGCTCGGTGTCGATCACGTCCTCGAGCGACTTGGTCACCATCTTGGCCGCCGCCGTGGACACGACACGATGAGCCGTCGGGGCGTGCTCCGGGACCTTCGGCTCGATGTGGCGACCCTGGGCGTCGACGACGTCACGGACGAGCTTCGGCGGCACGTACCGCCCGCCGTTGGCGATCGCGTTGTACGACGACCACATCTGGACCGGCGACACGGTGATCGACTGGCCGATCGGGATCGAGCCGATGTCGGAGCCGTTCCAGTCCGACGGCTTCTTGAGCACACCTTCTTGTTCCTTCGGAAGGCCGAGGGCGGTGTACTCGCCGAACCCGAACGCCTTGAAGGAGTCGACGAGCGCATCGAGCCCACCCGCCGCCTTGATCAGCTGGGCGATCTTGATGATGCCGACGTTCGACGACTCCGAGAGGATCTGGTTCACCGACATCATCTCGGTGGGGTGCGAGTGCGAGTCGTGGATCGTCTTGTCGTAGAGCGTGATCTCGTAGGGGACCTCGATGAGGGAGTCCGGGGTGACGAGACCCATGTCGTACGCCGTCGCGACCGTCACGAGCTTCATGATCGAACCGGGCTCGTAGAGGCGGATGGCCTGGTTGAGCGAGCCCTGCACGATCTGCCCCTCGGCCGTACGCGACACCGATGCCATGGCCAGGATCTCGCCGGTCTGGGGGCGGCCCAACACGACGGTGCCGCCCTTGGCCTGCACCGCCTCGACCTGCCGGGCGAGCTCGCCTTCGGCGAGGAACTGCAGCGCCCGGTCGAGGGTGAGGGTGATGTTGGAACCGGCCTCGGCCGCCCGGACGACACGTTCGGACCCGGGAATGGTGGAGCCGCGGACACCCTGCTGCACCAGCTCCTTGCCCTCGGTGGCGCGGAGCTCCTCGTCGTAGAGCAGTTCGATGCCCGATCGGGCCGTCGTTGCGTACCGGTCCATCGAACCGGTCACCGACCGGGCCAGGTCACCGTTGACGGCGACCCGCTGGGGGTCCTCCGACAGCGTGAGGCCGGGGATGCCCGCCGCCTTCAGCTGCTCGGCGACGTCGGCGTCGACCTGACGGGCGACGACGGAGTAGCGGGAGTCGGGCTTCTCGAGGGCGTCGAGCACCGCGAGCCGTTCGACCCCGAGGATGCCGGCGATCTGGGTCGCGGTCGTCTCGGGATCCACGACGAGCGTCGGGTCGACGGCCACCAGCTTGGTCGGCACCGACATGACGAGGGCCTCGCCGTTGCGGTCGAAGATCGTGCCCCGGAGTTCGTGCAGGGGGATGGTGCGCTCACGCTTGCTGAGCCCGAGCGCCTCGTAGGTGTCGGCGTCGAAGATGCCGACCCAGAGGACCCGCGCCGCGAGGAGCAGGGCGAGCGCCACGACGATGAAATACGGGATGGCGAGCCGGACACGAAGTCCGACCTGGGGGCCGCGGCGACGGGCCACCTTGCGCGCCGGGCGAGGCGCCGTCCGACGAGTCGGGCGGGTCCGACGGGTGGGGCGGGTCGGACCGGAGGAACGAGGGCCGGTGGAGCGGGACGTGCCCGCCCCACCGGCCCCGCGCGCACCGGCGCCGGGGATCGAGGAGCGCGACCGGGTGGTCGCGGCTCGGGAGGTCGCGGCTCGGGAGGTCGCGGCTCGGGAGGTCGTGGTCGAGCGCGTGCCGGTCGAACGGGTGCCCGTTGAACGCGTTCCGGTCGACCGAGTGCCAGCGGTGCGCGCCGACGCCGTCCGGGAACCGGCACGGGAGCGGGACGATGTCGAGGTCGCGACCGGAGCCATGGAGTGTCCTGCGATCAGCCGTCGGCGGCCGACGCGCCGTCGGTCGACTCGGAGGTGGACGACGACCCGGGGGCCGCCGCAGGATCGACCGCGCCGACGGTCTCGACCGCCGGGGTCACGAGCTCGGGCGGCTTGGACTCGACCATGCCGAGTTCGTCACGGGCGATGCGCAGGATCTCCGACGGCGCCTGCAGTCGGCTCTCCTTCTGCCGGAGCTCCTTGTTGGACTGCTGCAGCTCGGTGATCTCGGTCCGCACGGCGTCGAGTCGCTGCTGACGGTGGATCAGCGAGATCTGCACCGACAGCGCACCGAACGCCACGGCGGCGGCCAGCAACATCGCCACGACCATCGTGGGCGTGATGCGTCGCCGGTGGGCGACGACCGCCAGCTCGGGACGTGCCGGTGCCGCGGCCGGCGCGCTGCGGGGCGCGCGCTTGGCTGCGGCCGACGACGTGGCGCGTGCCATCAGGCGACCTCTTGGGGCCGGGGCTTGAACGTGACGGACTCGACGGCCCGACGACGGACGGAGCTGGCGCGGGGGTTGACCTCGATCTCCTCGGCGGTGGCCTTCTGGGCACCACGGCGGAGCAGCCGGACCTTCGGTTCGGCACCGCACACGCAGTCGAGCCCGGGCGGGCACACGCAGCCGCCGGTCTCGGCGCGGCGGAAGCGGTCCTTGACGATGCGGTCCTCGCCGGAGTGGTAGCTGAGGACGACGCACCGACCGCCGGGGAGCAGCAGATCGATCGCCTGGTCGAGGGCGCTGGTCAGCGTCTCGAGTTCCTCGTTCACTTCGATCCGGAGGGCCTGGAACGTGCGCTTCGCCGGGTGACCACCAGTGCGGCGCGCCGGGGCGGGGATGGCATCGCGGACGATGTCGGCGAGCTGGGTGGTCGTCTCGACGGGGCGGTTGGCGACGACCGCGTTGGCGATGCGGCGGCTGAACCGCTCGTCGCCGTAGCGATCGAGCACATCGGCGAGCGCCGCGGCCGAGTACTCGTTGACGACCTCGTGGGCGGTCCGCGCCTGCGTGCGGTCCATCCGCATGTCGAGCGGAGCGTCGTGACGGTAGGAGAACCCCCGATCGGCGCGGTCGAGTTGCGGCGAGCTCACTCCCAGGTCGAACAGCACTCCGGTCACCCCTTCTTCACCAAGCGAACGAACCACATCGGTCATCTCGTCGAACCTCCCGTGATGGAGGTGGACCCGGTCCCCGAAGCGGGCGAGGCGCCGACGGGCGACCGCCAGGGCGTCGCCATCGCGGTCGAGACCGAGGAGCCGCACATCCGGTCGTGCGTCCAAGATCGCCGCCGCGTGACCGGCACCGCCGAGGGTGGCGTCGACCACGAGTCCCGCAGGGATCGGCTCGAGGAGCGCGACGACCTCGGCGAGCATGACCGGGACGTGCCGGAACTCGTCAGCGCTCGTGACATCGTCAGGGCTCGTCGCATCGTGCTCGTCTCCATCGCTCACAGGGGCAATCCGTCGAACGCGTCCATGAGGGCATCGAACTCGTCGCCCGCGGGGATCGGTGCCGTCTCCGGCGAGTGGATGGCGAGGTAGTCGTCGACGCCGACGAACACGGCGTTGCCCGTGATCCCGGCGGTGTCACGCAGGCGCTGTGGGAGGCCGAAGCGCCCCTGGGAGTCCGGCGTGATGGGCGACGAGAGCGCCATCAGCTGGTTGAACTGGGGCCGGGAGACCTCGCCGGCGTCGCGGAGCTCGCGGAGCTTCGTCATGAAGCGCTCCCACCCGGCGGGGTCGTAGAGCGCGATGTGGTCACGTCGCAGGGCGAGATGGCCGCCGTTGCGGAACTCGTCGCGGAACAGCGCCGGAACGACAACACGACCCTTGGGGTCGACGGTGTGGTCGTACGATCCGTAGTAGCTCATCGCCGGCTCCGGTCGGCCCACATGTCACCAACGGAAACGAGGAACATCGGGGAATGAACGGCATCCGACGCCGGAACAAACAGCTGCCAACGTCGGTTGGTCCACTTTGCCCCACTCTGCTCCACGAGGACCCACCATAAACCACCACCTCCTTCCCCCGTCAGACTCTGGAGCCCGATTTCTCGGGAACTTTCAAGATTTTTCGGTCTCGAAATCACCTGACATGGCGCGATACATCACCCCAGTTTTGTAATTTCGAACACTCGTTCGTCACGGAGCGCGGTCGGCGCACCACTCCACTCCCCTCCACCCGTCCCACCCGCGAGATCGCGTCCCGGGGTGGTCCCTGAGAGCGTCGGCGGGTGAACCGACCGGCGTCAGCGGGTGGCGAGGCGGGCCACGAGGTCGTCGACCAGCCCGTCGAGCGCGACCACTCCGACGCCGTTGGCAAGGCGGGCGCGGAGACGATCACCGAACACACCGGTGGTCAAATGCGGTGCCAGGACCGACATCGAGTCCTCGGCATCGAAGCGACCGTGCACGAGGCACTGGAAGCGGGCCCAGTCACGGGTGCGACGCTGGGACAGGCCGACCACCTTGCGGTCACCCACCACCACCTCGCCGCTCCCGATGCCGGCGAAGCAGACGGCCCGGCCCAGGTCGGCGTGGCGGGGGGCGCCGCGATGGACCACCGGCGGCGGATCGACCGGCGCGAGCCGTCCGGCCACGACCTCCGCCCACACGCGGCCCAGCCAGACGAAGGCCTCCCCCACGTCCACCCGCCACAGCGGATCTGCGGCGGGGATGACCACGTCGACCCACACGACCTCGCCGGGGTTCATCACGACGAGTCCACCGCCGGAATGGCGCCGTGTGACCGCTCGGGGATCGCGACCGGGACCGTGTGACCGGAGGGCGGCCGGGTCGAGCACCGCTTCGGACTGGGTGCTCCCGAGGGCGACGGCCGCGTGGTCGAGTTCCATCACGAGCACGGTGCGTCCGGGCGCCTCGAGGCCGAGGTGATGCAATTCGTCGGCGCCACCACGGTGGTGCTCGACCGTCCACGACATCTGGCGATGCTACGTCGGAGACGGCGCGTGCCGCGCTCCGGCTCACGCCCTAGGGTTCGGCGCCATGGGTTTTGTCATCCGCCGGATCGCCGCACGAGTGGTGTGCTTCGATCCCGACGGGCGCATCCTGCTCATTCGTTCGAGCGATCCTGCCGACCGCTCGAAGCCGGCGTGGTGGGAGCTGCCCGGTGGCGGCATCGACGGCGGCGAGACCGCCGAGCACGCGATCGCGCGTGAGTTGGCCGAGGAGGCCGGCGTGCGGGATCCGGTCATCGGACCGTGTGTGTGGACCCAACACGCCCAGTTCACGTTCGCCGGCTGGGACTTCGACCAGCACGAGCGCATCCACGTGGCCACCTGCGACGGTGACACGACCGGCACGCTGCACCTCGAGGCCTTCGAGGCGTTGGCGTTCGAGGAGTCGCGGTGGTGGGATCCCGAGGAGTTCCTCGCCGAGACCGGCCCGACCGTCCCGCCCCGGCTCCGTGAGTTCCTGCCCGCGATCATCGCCGGCGATCGCCCAGACCCTCCCATCGACATCACCCCGCCGTAGCGGGCCGGCCTGCCACACCCATCAGTCGGCGGCGGGCCTCGACTCGCGCCGCGACCCGGGAGAGGACCGAGGACGGTGACCGAACGGAGCAGTAGCCGAGGTACATCACGTCCCACCCGAGCACGCTGGCCTCGTGATCGCGGTGCTCATCGCTGGCGACGTCCTCGTCGGAGAAGTGATGCTCGCGGCTGTGGGCCTCGATCCCGAGTCTCACCTCCGGGATCGCGAGATCGAACCGCGCCACGTGCCGACCGTCGTCGTCGTGCAGCGCGTACTGCCGCACCACAGCGCCGATGCGCGGATCGTCGAGGCACAGCTCGACGAGCTTCTCGAACCAGGAGTCGGGAACCCGACCCATGCGCTCGAGGTCGGCGAGCGCACCGGCGAGCACCCGAGTGCCCGACCGGCCGGGGACGTGGAGGCGCTCGACGGTGTCGGCGATCCAGCGGAGGCTCGTGCCGCGGCGTACCGCATCGTGCAGCGCCCGCTCGACCATGAGCGGCTCGACCATGAGCGGCTCGACCGTCGCGCCGAGATCACACAACGTCCGCGCCCGGTTGGTGCTCCGAACCCCCTCGACGGTGACGACGTCGCACCGGTCGAGGTGGCCGGTGCGATGCACGGTGACCCCGGGCACCCGGAGCGCCCTCGGGAGGAGCACCGTCAGCTCGATCTCGTCGAACACCTGGAACCCGTCAACGTCGTCGAGACGCGCCGCGGTCGTGTGCGACGCGACGGTACCGGGATGGCTCAACACGGCGCCGGTGACGCGTTGGAGCCAGGTCGGTCCCGCCGGACCGGGCAGCAGCACCAGGCCGCCGCTCGCCATCTCGAGGACGAGCCCGTTGTCGATCAGGCGACGGATCTGATTGCGATGGACGTGCTGGGCAGCAGCCTGGGAACGAGTGACGACGTTGTGTTGAGAGGCTGCGAGCTCGGACACAACGCGCAAGGCGTTGACCGGCATGGTGAGCATCCTGCCCGAGGCCACTGACACCGGGGCCCGGGATCCGTCCGACCATGAGGTGTGAACCCGGGCGCACGAGGTGCGTGCGCCGCGGTTCAGACCTCGGACGGCACGACGACCAACCGGACTAGTGGGCGATGACCTGGGGGTAGGCCCGGCACCAGCGGAGGTACGCGACGAGATCGGACGGGTCGGGGGCCGCGGTGCCGTCGCCGCCGTAGGCTGTGAGGAGGCGGAACCGGAGATAGTCCTGATCGGGAACCGGCAGGAACGGCGGGCGTCGCCACCACCCCGGTCGGGCCAGCAACCGGGCCTGACGAAGGGCCGTGCCCCACAGGTCGGGGTGCCGCAGCACGACGGCCACCGCGCCCAGGAGCGCAGTCATCGACGCTCCGACCGAGCAGTCATCGACGCCCCGACGGAGCGGTCATCGACCCGACGGCTCTTTGGGCAGCCCGAGGATGCGCTCGCCGATGATGTTGCGCTGGATCTGCGACGTGCCGGCGTAGATCGTGCCGCCCATCGCCGTGTACATGGTGCCGACCCACGAGGCGCTGTCGTTGGGCGAGCCCGGGTCGTCGCACGAGATCGAGTTGGACGGCCAACGACCCGACGGCACCATGGCTGCCGGGCCCAAGATGTCGACCGCGAGCTGGTTCACGACCTTGTGGTACTCGGACCAGAAGAGCTTGGTGATCGCGGCGTCGGGCCCCGGCTCCTTGCCGGCCAGGAACAGCGTGAGGGTGCGCATGCCGAGGTACCGCATGATCTCGACCTTGCTGTAGCACCAGGCGATGCGCTGACGAATGAGCGGGTCGGTGTTGCGACCGGTCTCCTTGGCCATCGCCACGAGGCGGTCGAGCTCCTCGCGGAAGCGGATCGGCAGCACGGCGCCGGCCTCGCCCCGCTCGAACCCGAGCAGGGTCATCGCGACGGCCCAGCCCTTGTTGGGCTCGCCCAGGATGTTCTCCTTGGGGCAACGGACGTCGGTGAAGAACACCTCGTTGAACTCGCTGTCGCCCGACATCATCTTGATGGGACGGACCTCGACGCCGGGCTGGTCCATGTCGACCAGCAGGAACGTGATGCCGTCGTGGGGGCGGGCACCGGTGGTGTCGGTGCGACCGACCACGAAGATGTGGTTGGCGAGGTGGCCGTAGGTCGTCCAGATCTTCTGGCCGTTGATGACGTACTCGTCGCCGTCGAGCACGACCTTGCAGCCGACCCCGGCGAGGTCGGAGCCGGCGTTCGGCTCGCTGTAGCCCTGGCACCAGATGTGCTCGTTGCTGAGCAGCTTGGGGATGTAGTGCGCCTTCTGCTCGGGGGTGCCCCAGTGCAGGATCGTGTTGCCGATCATGCCGATGTTGAACACGTCGTTCGGGCCGCCGGTGGGGGCGCCCACCTTGGCGAACTCCTCGAACTGGATCACGGTCTCGAGGTTGGACAGACCGCCACCGCCGTACTCGGCGGGCCACTGCGGTGCGAGGAGACGGGACTCGTGCAGCACCTTGCGCCACTGCTCGAGGAACGGCAGCACGTCGTCGGTGGGGATGCCACCCAGGCCGGTCCAGCCCTCGGGCAGGTTGGCGGCCAGGAAGGCCTGGATTCCCTTGCGGAACTCGGCGGTCTCAGCGGGATATTCGGGGGTCACGCCGCCAAGACTACTTCGCCGCCGGTGGGGTGATTCCAGATGGAAGCGACGCCAATCCGACCGCAGCCGCACCGAGGATCGGCCCGTCGCCGCCGAGACCTGCGGGACCGATGACAACACCGCGGGCAAACGAGATGCGGGCCGACTCGTCGAGCTCGGCCTGGGCCGCGTCGAAGAACTCGGCGCCGAACCCGAGCGCTACCGAACCGGCGACGAGCGCCAGGCGCAGATCGAGGAGCGCCGCCACCGAGGCGACGGCGCGCCCGACGAGACGGCCGGTCCGGCGGCGGACCTCGACGGACGCCTCAGCGGGGGGCCGCCCCGTCATGGCTTCGATCGCCGGGCCCGACGTCTCGGCCTCGAGACAACCGCGGCCACCGCACGCGCACCGACGGCCGTCGGGCTCGACGATCACGTGGCCGATGTGGCCCGCGTTGCCCGCAGCACCGTCGAGGAGCCGACCGTCGAGCACGATGCCACCGCCGACGCCGGTCGACACGACCATGGCGAGGTAGTCGTCCACGCCCACCGCGGCGCCCCACCGGCCCTCGCCGAGTGCGAGCGCCTTGGCGTCGTTGTCGATCGCGACCGGCACACCGCACCGGTCGCCGAGGCGTTCGAGGAGGGGGAACTCCCGCCACGCCGGGATGTTGAGCGGCGATACCGTCGAACCGCCGCGTTCCATCGGGCCGCCGCACCCGACGCCGACGACGGCGGGCGACGCGTCGAGCAGCGGATCGACGAGGCCGCACACCGCGTCCCAGAGTTGACCGGCGGTCCCCGTCGCCGGGGTGGGCACGGTGGCCCGTCGATCGATGCTGCCGTCGGCGCCCACCAGCGCGGCGGCGAGCTTCGTGCCGCCGACGTCGAGGGCGAGCACAACGGGAGGAGGGACCATCGCCGAACGATATCGACCCCGATCGGCGACTGAGCGCCTCAGCGGCCGACAACATGACAGGATTCCTGTCCGATGAGCGCGAACCTGAGAGCCGACGACGTGGGTGCGTCACCGTCACAGCCGTCCTTCCAGCAGCTGTTCGGGGTGATCTGCGACAACATTCGCCGCGTCATCCGGGGCAAGGACTCGGTGGTCGAGCTGGCGGTGCTGTGCATGATCGCGGAGGGGCACCTGCTCATCGAGGACGTTCCCGGCGTCGGCAAGACCTCGCTGGCCAAGGCCCTCGCGGCCACCGTCGGCGGCTCGTTCGGACGCATCCAGTTCACCCCCGACCTGCTGCCGACCGACGTGTTGGGCACGTCGGTCTGGAACCAGCAGATGGGGCACTTCGAGTTCCGCGCCGGCCCGGTGTTCAACAACGTGGTCCTGGCCGACGAGGTCAACCGCTCGTCGCCGAAGACCCAGTCGGCGCTGCTCGAGGCGATGGCCGAATCGCAGGTCACGAGCGACGGCGTGACCCGCGGGTTGACCCGCCCGTTCATGGTGATCGCCACGCAGAACCCCCTCGAGTACCACGGCACCTACCCGTTGCCGGAGAGCCAGCTCGACCGGTTCCTGCTCAAGCTGTCGATCGGTTACCCGGCCCGTGCCGACGAGGCCCTCATCCTGAACTCCGAGGGCGCGGATCCGGGCCTCGCCGCGTTGGCGCCGGTCGTGTCGGTCGGCCACATCACGGCAATGGCCGACCACTGCCGCCAGATCCATGTGTCGCCGACGCTGACGGGCTATCTGATCGACCTGGCGATGGCCACCCGCACCCACCGGGCGCTCGCGCTCGGCATGTCGCCCCGGGCGACGTTGGGGCTCAAGCGGGCCGTGCAGGTGCGGGCCGCGGCGCAGGGCCGCGACCACGGCACCGCCGACGACGTCAAAGCGCTGGCGGTGCCGGCGCTCGCCCACCGCCTGGTCGTAGCGCCCGAGGCCCAGATCCAGGGTGTCGACCCGACGGCGGTCCTCAACGAGATCCTCGGAACGGTCGCCGTTCCGCGCGATGCCGGTTGAGTCGAGGGCCCGGTTCGGCCTGACCCGTTCGGGCAAGGCCGCCGCAGTCGGCGGTGCCGTCACGCTCGTCGCGGGGCGCGTCGCCGGTATCGAGGAGCTGTCGGTCGCCGGCGTCTGCCTGCTCGTCTTGGTCGCGGCGTCGCTCTCGGTCGTCCGCGCCGCCGGATCCGACCTCGCGGTCCGCCGCACGGTTCGGCCCCGTCGCGTCGAGGTCGGGGACCAGTTCACCGTGTCCCTGCAGATCCACAACGGGCGCTCGGGCCTGCGGTTGCCGCTCGTCGTCGGTGACTCGCTCGACGGCCGCCGGGTCGTGCAGCTCTCGTTGCCCCAACGCCGCAAGGACCCGGCGTGCGTCGCGGAGTACACCGTCGGGGCGAGTCGCCGTGGTCTGGCCACGTTCGGTCCGGTGACGATCCGATCGCTCGACCCGTTCGCGTTCGCGCGAACCGATCTCGTCGTCCCTGCGCTGATCGACGTCATCGTCCTGCCACAGATCCATCGCCTCGGGTTGAGCGGGGCGCTGGCGGCCGACGACCCCAGCGGCGGCCTCCGTCACCGCCGCCAGATCGCGACCGTGAGCGAGGAGTTCGACACGCTGCGCGAGTACGTGCCCGGCGACGACGTCCGTCGGGTGCACTGGGCATCGACCGCACGGCTCGGGCGGCCGATGGTGCGGACCCACCAGCAGCCGTCCCAACGGCGGACCACGGTGGTCCTCGACGACCGCGCCGACGCCTACCCGCCCAGCAGGGGCACGGCGCCCTTCGAGCGAGCGATCAGCGCCGCGGCGTCGGCGCTCGTCGCCTGCCGCGAGCAGGGCGATCTCGTGCGCCTCGTGTGCGCCGGAGGGTCCGACTCCGACTACTTCGACGACCCGCAGCGTATGGACACCGTGCTCGACCAGCTCGCGGCGGCGTCGACGTCCGCCGTCGGGAGCCTGCGGGGAGCGCTGGCCACCGCCACAGCGGTCGGCTCGGGCGACCGCGTGGTCGTGTGCACCGGCACGATCGGTGCCGACGACCGGGCTGCGATCTCGGGGTCGGCCTCGCGTGGCGGTGAACACGTGGCCATCACCACCGGCGACGGGGCGCCGGCAACATCGGAGGCCAAGGTCCTGAACGTGAGCTTCGGCGAGGGCGACGATCTGGACCGCCGCTGGCAGGCCGCGGTCCGGGCCCGTGCCGCCGGTCCGGTGAGGGTGGGGGCATGACCGCCCTGGCGCCCCCTCCCCCACCACCCCCGCCGGCACCCGCACCGGCGGAGCCGACCACGGCATCGCAGGTACGGCGCGGTACCCCGAACCTCGGGCTCGGCGCCGGGGTCGACGTCGCGCTCTTCGCAGTGACGGCCGCCGTCGCCGTTGCCCTCGTCCGCGCCTTCCGGAGCTGGGATCAGCTCTGGCCACTCCTGGCGGTCGTGGCCATCGCCCACGGGTTGTCGGTCCTCGGGCGCGCCCTGCGCCTCGGCGCCACGCTCGCGACGGCGCTGCTGCTCATCTCCGGGATCGTGGTCATCACGCTCGTCTACTACCGGGCACAGAGTTGGTACGGGCTCCCGAGCGCGGAGGTGTTCCGCCAGGCGTTCGACGACGCCCACGTTGCGTTTGGGCCGTTCCAGAAGCTGGTGGCCCCGGTCGACGACCTGCCCGGCTTCACCGTGACGTTCGCCGCCGGCCTGTGGTTGATGGCCGTGTTCGCCGACCTCGCCGCCGGTCGGTCCGACGCGCCGCTGCAGGCCGTCGCACCGCACGTCGCCACGTTCGTGTTCTCGTCGGTGCTGTTGTTGGGTCGCCACGCACTCCTCTCGACGGCCGTCTTCGTGACAGCGCTCGCCCTCTATCGCCTCGCCGTGCGGGCCGCTCGGCTGCGCGTCGCCGCCGGCACGCGCCCGGGCCAGCGAGTCGTCTGGGTGGTGGGCGTCCCCCTCCTCGCTGCGGTACTGCTGGCGTCAGGTCTCTTCGCCCAGGCGTCGCCGACCGACTCGGGTGGCATGGTCGACCTCCGCTCGATCGGTCGGGGTCCCAAGGCCCGGGTCGTCGAGAGCCCGCTCGTGAGCCTCGATTCGCTGCTGCGCGGCGAGTCGAACGACGTGCTCTTCACGGTGACGGCGCCGACCCCGCACTACTGGCGGCTCACCGCACTCGACGACTTCGACGGGCGGAGCTGGTCGGCGAGCGCGAAGTACCGGAACCTCGATTCGGGCGAGCGCATCCCGTCCCCCTGGGACGAGGACGTCGCAGTGGAGCGGGAGCGGATCGACGTGGAGATCGGCGACCTCGAGAGCGACTGGTTGCCGTCCCTCTACGCCCCCACCGGCGTCGACGCTCCCGTGGACCTCCGCTTCGACGACAGTTCCGGTTCGGTCTTCGTCGCCGACGGCGAGTCGACCTCCTCCATCGACTACTCGATGGACGCTGCGGTCGCCGATCTCGACCGCTCGGTGCTCCAGGCCGCCGGCTCACCCTCGAACCCGGCGCTCGACGACTTCCTCGCCCTGCCTGCCGATTTCCCCGACGAGGCCGTGGACCGGGCGCGGAGCATCACTGCCGGCCTCGGCGCGTACGACTCGGCGATCGCGCTCGAGGACTACTTCCGGGGCGACGGCTTCCGCTACGACCGCTCGGCCGACTACCGCGGCGAGGCGGATCCGCTCATGGCGTTCCTCGACAACGGCAGCGGGTTCTGCCAGCAGTTCGCCACGGCGTTCGCAGCGATGGCCCGGTCGATCGGCCTGCCGTCGCGGGTCGCGGTCGGATTCACCTACGGCGACGGCGCCGAGACCGTCGACCCGGCGACGGGCGAGGCCACGACGACCTGGACGGTGCGGGGCCGTTTCGCCCACGCCTGGCCCGAGGTCTACGTGAACGGCGTCGGGTGGGTCGCGTTCGAACCGACACCGGGCCGCGGCAACCCCGATGCCCGCAGCTACTCCGACGTACCGCCCGCCCAGTCGGACGAACTCGGCAACTCCGTCGAGTTCGGCGCCACGACCACCACGACCACCACGATCGCCCCGGCCCCCAACGGTGCCGTGCCGACGACGTTGCCCGACCAGCTGCCGCCCCGGCCCGGCGATGCCGCTGACGGCACGTCGGAGGAGCCCACGTCCAACACCCCCACCGTGGTCATCCTGGTCATCGCCGCGCTGGCGGCCCTGGCAGTGCTGCTGGTGCGGCTCCGGGTCGTGGCGGTCCGGCGACGTCGGGTGCGCCACCGCCGCGCCGACGTGTCGACCGCCGATCGGGTGTCGTCGAGCTGGGCACAGACGTGTCGCGATCTGGCCCGTGTCGACGTGCGCGCGACCCCGTCGGAGACCCCCGTCGAGTTCGCCACGCGCGCCGCGAAGCTCGTCGAGGTGGAGGGTCTCGTGGTCCTCGGCCACCGGGAGTCGGACCGGCGCTTCCGAGCGACGCCTCCCGACGAACAGGAAGCCGCGTCGGCCGAACAGATCAGCGACGAGGTGCGCGACGTCGTGTGGTCACGACTCGACCGCCAGCAGCGGCTTCGAGCCGATCTCGACGTCGGCTGAACTGACGCCGCAGCGGCCGTTCAGGAATCGGGGTCGGCGGTCTCGTCGCGGCCGGCGTTGGTGCCGAACATGTCGCGGACGCCGGTGGACCGCACCGTGGTGGCGAGCTGGTTGAGCCCGACGCGACCGAGGTGACGGATGTTGCGCTCGAGGTAGAACGCCGACGCGAACATCAGCCCGAACCCGACGACGAACGCCACGTAGGCGTTGACGTAGAGCAGCAGGAGGATGGTGACGGCCAACCCGACGACAACCCCGGCCACGGCAAGGCGCGTCCGCCGCAGCGGCGCCGAGTACACCGTCGTCTCGCTCACCTGGCGGGCGAGATCGGGATCCGACGCGCGGAGCTGGTGCTCGATCTCGGTGAGGATTCGTTGTTCGTCCTCGGACAGCGGCACCGCGGGTCCCCCGGAAGGATTGAGCACCGGCCCTGCCCAGCGGGCGACGGACGGCGTGGGTGGATGGCTCGGTTGGTTCCGTCATGATCGCACAGCGATCCCGGAACGACAACGCGCACCGCTTCATTTGGTGCGGATCCGCCCGACCGGCCCGAACGCACTGGTTGAGACCTGAACGACGTCGATGCCCCCGCAGACTCCGCGATAGGTTCACCCGCCCGCTGACCCCGACCAGGAGTACGAACCATGACACGACGATTCAGCAAGGTTGCCGCGATCACGGCGATCGCCAGCGCGCCCTTCTCCCTGACGGCCTGCACGCCGTGCCCCGGCGGCGAGACGCCCCCGTTCTGGGAGGCATGTCCTGCCGTCCCGACGACGCCCACGACGACGACGCCCTCCACGACCTCGACGACCTCGCCCGCCACCACAACGGCGCCCACGACCGCTGCTCCCACCACCACCACGCCGCCCACGACCACCACGCCCCCGACGTCCACGACCACGCCGCCGACCACCACGCCGCCCGTCCCGACCTGAGGTCGCCGGAGGATCGAACGGGACTCGCGCCACGGTCGGCCTGCCGGCCGTGGCCCTGCCCGGCATGGGCAATTCTCTTGACTACGTACAGGCCGGCCCGAGACCGGCCGACGCTCGTCAGATGGTCTTGTCTCTCGTCGACACCGGTTCGGACTTCACGCTGGCCATCGGCCACCTCCTCGACCAGGAAGGCATCCTCTGGACTGCGGTGCCTCAGGCGCCGACGGCCCCGGGAGCCTTGCCCGGCCCCGTCGACAGCGGGGTGTTCGTGGTCCCGCTCCATGGCGGGCTCACCGCCGCCGACCGCGCCGCACTTCGGGACCGCTTCGAGAAGAGCACCACGCACCTCCGGGTGTTCGGCATCCTCGATCGGGCCGTCGACGGCGACGGCGACCTCGATGACGACCTCGACGCCATCATCGACGAGTTCGTCGACGAGGTCGGAGCCGTCGACTCGCCCCTGACCGTGCGGCGACTTCGTCGGTTCGTCGACCACCACCTCGACGAGCTGCGCGCCGACGCCGTCAAGATGTTCCTCGACTCGACGGCGGACGGGTACTGGATCTGGAACATCGCCGACGGACTCGTCGAATGGTCGCGCCGGACGTACCAGATCCTGGGCCGCACGCCCGAGGACCATCCGATGACGTTCGAGGCGTTCATCGATATCGTCCACCCCGACGACCGGCACTCGGTCGAGATCGCGCTCCAGGAGCATTTCGTCCACGGCGTGGCCTACCGGAACGTGCCGATGCGGCTGCAGACCGAGTACGGCGGCTACCGCAATCTCGTCGCCGCCGGTCAGGTCGTCCGGTCGCCCTCCGGCGACCCGTTGCTGATGGTCGGCGCGGTCACCGACCGGACGGCCCAGCTGAATGCCGAGCAGCAGGCCGAGGAGGCGCAGGCGAAGTACGTCCGTCTCTTCCAGACGATGAACGACGCCGCGGTGCTGGCCGATCCCCTGACCGGACGCATCGTCGATGTCAACGAGCCGGCAGAGCGCCTGTGGGTCCGCCCGCGATCCGAGCTCGTCGGCGCACCACAGTCGATCCTGCATCCACCCGACCTCGAGGAGGATGCCGAGGCGCGGGAGGTGTTCCGGCGACACATCCGAGCACTGCAGGAAGGGAATCGAGCCACGATCCAGATGCCGATCCTGCGCTCCGACGGCGTCCGGGTCCCCGTCGAGATCAGTTCCTCGATCTTCGAGATCGACGGCACCCAATACATCCTCGGCCTGTTCCGCGACATCTCCGAGCGGCTCCAGACCGAGCAGCGTCTCCGAGAGCGCGACACCCAGCTGCAGCTCGCATCACGGCTCGCAGCGATGGGCAGCCTCGCCGCCGGCGTCGGTCACGAGATCAACAACCCGCTCGCGTACATCATGGGCAACCTCCACTACGTCCGCGACGCACTCGAGACGGTCGACGGTGTGTGCCCCGACCTGATCTCGGCCATCGACGACGCCATCGACGGTTCGGTTCGAGTCCGTGACATCGTCACCGATCTCAAGACGCTCACCCGAGGTGACGAGAGCGACGAGTCGTGCGACCCCGTCGCGGTGTGTGAGATCGCAGTGCGAATGGCCAACAACGAACTCCGCCACCGCGCCGTCGTCGGGCTGTCCGCCGACCAGTGCGACCGCGTGGCGATGTCGAGTTCGCGGCTCAGCCAGGTCGCCGTGAACCTGCTGACGAACGCCGCCCACGCGTTCGAGAACTCCGACCTCGGCGTCAATCGCGTCGAGATCGGCCTCAGGACCGTCGGGGACGTCGTGCACCTGACCGTGAAGGACAACGGCAGCGGCATCTCGCCCGAGGTGTTGGCGCGGGTCTTCGAACCCTTCTTCACAACGAAGGAGGTCATCGGCACCGGCCTCGGACTATCGATTTCACGACAACTGGTCGAGGACGCCGGGGGCGACATCGACATCGATACCGAGGTCGGCTGGGGAACGGTGGTGACCGTCCGGATCCCACTCGCAGCCGACACCCCGACGCCACCCGACGATCTCCCCGCACACGACGCCGACGCCGCCCCCGCCGCGGTCGATCCCGCCGACCTCCCGGCGCGACCGTCGGTGGTGATCGTCGACGACGACCGGAAGGTGGCGGATTCCCTGGCCCGCACCCTCGGCGGCGACTTCGCGGTCACGACCTTCACCGATGCGAGCGAGGCGCTCGACGCCGTCTCGTCCTCCGACCGCGGTGTCGACGCCATCGTCTGTGACCTGATGATGCCCGGGGTGCACGGAGCCGAGTTCCACGCCCGCCTCGTCGCCGCCGATCCCGCTCAGGCCAGCCGCGTCGTCTTCGTCACCGGCGGCGCCGTCACATCGACCGCCGCCGCGTTCGAGCGGGCGATGTCCGATGCCGGTCGACTCGTCTACAAGCCGATCGATCCCGATGGTCTGCGGGCTGCGATCGACCGCGTCGCTCCCGTCACCGCGCACTGAACGGTTCCTAGCCGGAGCTTCGACGGAGATCATTGGCCATGGAAACGAGGCGTTGGGCAAACATACCCAATGTCGAGGACGGGATTCAGCGAATGAACCACAACGCCGAATTGATCGTATGAGCCCGCAAGGACGTCGCATTCTCGTCGTGGACGACGAGGCGCCGATCAGGAACCTGCTCCGTCGCCTCCTGACCCGAAATGGCTACGACGTCGACACCGTCGCCGACGCCCGGACAGCACGGCTCGAGCTCACGTCCAACACGTACGACGCCGTCCTCTGTGACGTGTCGCTCGGTGGCGAGAGCGGCATCTCGCTTGCCAAGTGGATCGTCGCCCAATTTCCCGACCTCCCGGTCCTGATGGTCACGGGCGGCAACCGACACAACGCCCGCCTGCTACGCGATGCCGGCATCGACGGGTTGATCCTCAAACCGTTCGAGCCGGCAGAGATCGCCGTCAATGTCGAACGCGCCATTCGGCGAAGTGCCCGGCGCCGCGCTGAGGTATCGACCCTTTCCGAGGCGCTGTCGGAGACCACCGATCTGCTCGACAGAACATCGATCGAGCTGGTCGAGACCCAAGCCGAGCTCATGCGCCACGAGCAGGTGTGGGAGGCGCTCGTGACGTCGGCCGGAATCGGCGTGATCGTCGTGTCGACCACCGGCCAGCTCGAGTTCGCCAATCCACGGGCCCGGCTCGTCCTGGGGCTCGACGCAGTGCTGGCCGAGCAAACCGACCGAGGCGTCGACGACACCGATGCCTGGCTGGACGTCTTCCATCCCGCTGACCGGGCAGCGATGGCGGAACTCCTCACCACGTCCGGACCCGAGCGGTCGACCGCCCAGGTGCGCACCGCCGGCGGCGACGACACGACACGCCACCTCATCGTGCGCGCCGCCTCCATCGACGTCGCCGACGGGGCCGGGCGCCGCGGGGTGGTCCTCAGCATCGAGGAGATCACCGAACTGGTGGCCACCCAGGACCGCCTGGAGCGACGGCTCACGACCGACTCGACGACGGGCCTCCCGAACCGGACCTCGCTCGCCGTCCACCTCGGCACGGCGCTCCGGGCCACGGGAGGCAGCGTCGGCAGCGCCTCCGCCGGCGGCGCCGTTGCGGTCAACGTCGCGGCGATCCGTGAGGTCGCCAGCGTCGACGGCGAGCTGGAGTTCGAACGGATCATGGCGTCGATCGCCGCCCGCCTCCAGCACGCCGTCGGCCCGGGCGAGGTGCTCGGCCGGAGCGGGCCATCGACGTTCTCGATCGTCGTCGCCGGCGAGAGTCGGTCCCAACTCCTGACGTCGCTGCCGTCGCGGATCATGCGCGCCCTGATCGACCCGCTCGCCGTCGGAGACCGGCGGGTCGAGCTCGAACCGAGGATCGGCGTCGCCCTCGCGGAGACCGGCGCCACCGCCGAGTCGATCCTGCGCGACGCGACGCTCGCGTCCGAGCACGCCGACGCCCGCGGCGGGGTCCGGGTCTTCAACGAATCGCTCCGCGCCGAGGCGTTCACCCGTCTCGCACTCGAGCAAGCGCTCCGGGAGGCCGTGAGCCGCCGTCAGCTCACCCTCGAGTACCAGCCGATCGTGAGCACGGTCGAGCGGCGCCTCGTCGGCATGGAGGCGCTCAGCCGGTGGCATCATCCCGGGCTCGGTGTGATGTCGCCCGGGGTGTTCGTGCCGATCGCCGAACAGCTCGGGCTCATCAACGAGCTCGGCAACCACGTCCTCGGCACCGCCGTGGCGCAGATCGGCGCGTGGAACGACGAGTTCGGGCCCGGCGACTTCTGGGTGTCGTGCAACGTCGCCCCGCCCCAGCTCGACGACAGCACCTTCCCCGACCGGGTGATGCGGATCCTCGACGGTGCGCCGGTCGCGGCGCACCGGCTGTGCGTCGAGGTGACCGAGGACTCGATGATGTCGACCGACCGTTCGAAGGAGACCCTCGACCGGCTCCGGCGGTCGGGGGTGCGCATCGCCCTCGACGATTTCGGAACCGGCTACTCGTCGCTGGTCCACCTCATCGACGTCAACTTCGACATCCTCAAGCTGGCCGGCGACCTCATGCCTCCGCACCGGGGTTACGGCGCCGCGACCGCCAACGGTCGCCAGATCCTCGGGGCCGTCGTGAACATGGCCCACTCGATCGGCCTCGACGTCGTTGCCGAGGCCGTCGAGACCGAGGTCCAGTGGGACGAGCTGGCGTCGTGTGGAGCCGATCTCGTCCAGGGATGGGCCTTCTCGAAGTCACGCCCGCCGGGTGATCCCTTCCTCGACGCCCTCGTCTCGGGAGCGTCTGCACGCGTCGGCGCCGTCGTCTGACCGCTCACCGCCGGTGATCGGGGCGGCCGACGGGACCGATCCCGACTCCGGTGTCGCTCAGGGTTGCTGGGCGCCCGGGCCCCACTGCTGTTGGCCCTCGACGAACGCACCGACGTCGGGCCGAGCCAGGGTGGCCGGGCCGATCGACGCCCGACCGAACCGGTCGCGGATCTCGTCCACTGCCTCGTTGAGGCGACGTCGGTCGACCGTCGGCGACGCCGCCCCATCGGGCGGGGCCGCTCCGGCACCGTCGAGCAACGAGAGCTGCTCGGCCCGGTGCTCTGCTTCGGCGAGACCGCTCACCCCGACGCCGAGCAGGCGCACGCCACCGGACACGTCGATGCCGTCGAGCATCGTTCGGGCGACCCGGGCGATCTCGATCCCGTCGTCGGTGCCGGCCGGCAGGGTCGAGGAACGGGTCAACGTCTGGAACGTGCCGTGCCGCAGCTTGAGCTGCACGGTGCGCGCGTAGCTCCCGGCCCGTCGGAGCCGGTCGGCGACCGCGTCGGCCAGGCGCACCACTTCACGCTCGAGATGGGCTCGATCGGTGACGTCGGTCGGGAACGTCTCTTCGTGGCTGATCGACTTCGCGACCTGGCCGGGTTCGACGGGTCGGTCGTCGAGGCCGTGGGACAACCGGTGCAGCTGGGTGCCGGACGCGGTGCCGACGGTCCGACAGAGTGTGTCGAGCGGCAGCCGGGCGATGTCGCCGACGGTCGCGACGCCGAGTCGTTCCAGCTT
>CALMLJ010000599.1 GCA_937868025.1 uncultured Acidimicrobiaceae bacterium | reverse complement strand
GCGGCACCTGCCTCGAGCTGTGCCCGACGTCCAACGTGCACACCGCCGCGGCCGGTGTCATGAGCCTGGCCGACCACCCCATCGCCCTGCTGGCCGACTGCGGGTTCGCGGTCACGATCAACACCGACAACCGGCTCATGAGCGACGTGACGGTGCTCGACGAGTACCGCAGGCTCGCCGAGACGTTCGGCTGGGGTGACGCCGAGTTCAATGCGGCGAACCGGACCGCGCTGCGCACCGCCTTCTGCGACGACGCCACCCGCGCCCGTCTCGCCCCCCGCTTCGACTGAGCGCAGGTGGCCGAGGCCGTTTGTTACAGCCGGGCGGGGTGCCAGACGGTCTTGATCTCGAGGAACTCGCCAGCCGTGCGCGGGCTGCGCACCCCGTCGGTGCGAGCGACCCGTTTGAGGTTGTCGGCCGATCGGACGGTCAGGTCGATCGCCAGCTCGGTGTCGACGACACCGGAGATGTCGAGCGCGTCGACATCGTGATGATCGGCCAACCACGGCGCCAGCTCGGCGACCGGGCCGACGAGCAGGTTGGCGACCCCCGCCGGAACGTCGGACGTGGCCAGCACCTCACCGAAGGTGAGCGGGGCGAAGGGCGACGCCTCCGAGGCGAGCACCACTGCGGTGTTGCCGCCGCACAACACCGGCGCCAACAGGGCCGACAGACCGGCGAGGGGACGCTCGGCCGGGGCGATCACGCCCACGACACCCGTCGGCTCCGGCGTCGAGACGTTCAGGAACGGCCCCGCCACGGGGTTCACGCCACCGAGCACCTGGGTCAGCTTGTCGGTCCAGCCCGCCCAGTAGACCCATGTGTCGACGGCGTCATCGACCTCGACCGCGGCGTCGTAGGTGTCCACGCCGCCGTTCTCGAGCTCGGCGACGAACTGGTCGCGCCGACCGTCGAGCATCTCGGCGATCCGGTAGAGGATCTGCCCGCGCAGGTACGGCGTGGCCGCGCCCCAGCCCGACTGGGCGGCGCGGGCCTTCACGACCGCGTCGCGGAGATCCTTGCGAGACGCCTGGGCGACCCGCACCGTGCCGCCGTCGACGCCGGCCACGGGGTACACCCGACCCGACTCGGAACGGATGAACGCCCCGCCGCTGTACAACTTGTAGGTCTTGGGAGCACCGAGTTCGGTCACGCACCCACTCCGATCCGGTCGACGCCCAGCGGCGAGAGGTCGAGATAGGCCTCGAGGCCGTGGCGGCCCCCCTCCCGGCCGAAGCCCGACTCGCGCATGCCGCCGAACGGACTGGTCGGGTCGAACTGGTTGTAGGTGTTGGCCCACACGACACCGGCCCGCAGCTTTCGACTCATCCACAAGATGCGCGAGCCGCTCTCGGTCCACACGCCGGCTGCCAGGCCGTAGGGCGTCGCGTTCGCCTTGGCGACGGCTTCTTCGGGCGTGCGGAAGGTCATGACGGCGAGGACCGGCCCGAAGATCTCCTCGGTGGCCACCCGGTGGCTGGTGTCCACACCGCTGAGGATGGTCGGCGGGTAGAACCACCCCGTCTCGGGCAGCGGGCAGCTCGACTGCACGATCTCCGCGCCCTCGTCGACGCCGGCCGCCACGAGTTCCACGATCCGATCGAGCTGCTCACGCGAGTTGATGGCCCCGATGTCGGTGTTCTTGTCGAGCGGGTCGCCGATGCGCAGCAGCTCCATACGACGACGCAGCTTCTCGAGGA
The DNA here is from genome assembly GCA_937868025.1 of uncultured Acidimicrobiaceae bacterium. The sequence continues at coordinate 5,852 of CALMLJ010000599.1, read as the reverse complement.
ACTCGTCGGCGATGGACTCCTGCAACAGCAACCGGCTGCCGGCGCAGCACACGTGGCCCTGGTTGAACCAGATGCCCCGGACCACCCCTTCGACGGCCTGATCGATCGGTGCGTCGTCGAAGATCACGTGCGCCGACTTGCCGCCGAGCTCGAGCGTGACGCGCGCGCCTGTCGCCGCTGTGGCCCGGCGGATCGCCCGGCCGACCTCGGTCGAACCCGTGAAGGCCACCTTGTCGACACCACGATGAGAACTGAGCGCCGCCCCCGTGGCTCCGCCCCCGGTGACGATGTTCACCACGCCCGGCGGCAGGTCGGCCTCGGCGATCACCTCGGCGAGCAGCAGCGCGGTGAGCGACGTCGTCTCGGCGGGCTTGAGGACGACCGTGTTGCCGCATGCAAGTGCCGGGGCGATCTTCCACGCCGCCATCAGGAGCGGAAAGTTCCACGGGATGATCTGGGCCGCCACCCCGAGCGGCCGCGGCGACGCACCGGCGCCGATCGCCCACTCGAGCTTGTCGGCCCAGCCCGCGTAGTGGAAGAAGTGCGCCGCGGCCAACGGGACGTCGACGTCGCGGGACTCCCGGATCGGCTTGCCGCCGTCGATCGATTCGAGCACGGCGAACTCGCGGGCACGTTCCTGGATCAGCCTCGCGATGCGGAACAGGTAGCGACCCCGAGCCGCGGGGGCGAGGTCACGCCACGTCGAGTCGTAGGCGGCGCGGGCGGCGGCCACCGCCCGGTCGACGTCGGCGGCCGAGGCGTCGGCGACGAGCGAGAGTGATGCCCCCGTCGCCGGCTCGATCGACGCGAACGACGCTCCACCCTCGGCCGGACCCCACTCGCCGCCGATCCAGAGCCCGTGCTCCTCGGCGATGGTGACGATCGACCGCGACTCGGTCGCCGGCGCGTAGGCGGCGAACGCCGTGGCCGACGCGAGCGGCGCGCTGTCGGACGTCGGCGTCGGGGACGACGGAGCGGACGTGGGTTCGATGTCGGTCACGATGGCGGCCTCGGTGGACGGTGTCGACTCAGTCGACGGGAAGGTCGGACGGGCGGGCGTAGCGGCCGGTGGCATGGAAGCGACGTTGCAGCAGGACGTCGTTGAGCAGCCCGGACGCACCGAAGCGGAACCAGTCGGGATGGAGCCAGGCCGCACCGAGGGTCTCGTTCACGATTACGAGGTAGTGCGCCGCCTGCTTGGTGGTGCGGATGCCACCGGCGAGCTTGAGACCGACGGGGCGGCCGGTCTGGTCGGCGAAGTCGCGGATCGCCTCGGCCATGCACAAGGCGATGGGTGGCGTGGCGGACACCCCGATCTTGCCGGTGGACGTCTTGATGACATCGGAGCCGGCCGCCATCGCCAGCATCGACGCCCGACGGATGGCGTCGAAGCTGCCGAGTTCTCCCACTTCGAGGATCGTCTTGAGGTGGGCGGTGCCACAGGCCGACTTGGCGGCCGCGATCTCGTCGTAGCACTCCCCCAACCGACCCGACAGGAACTTGCCGCGATCGATCACGATGTCGATCTCGTCGGCCCCATCGGCCACGGCCCGGCGGATGTCGTCGAGGCGGTTGGCGATCGAACTCTGCCCCGACGGAAACGCGCCGGCGACCGACGCCACCTTCACCGTGGACCCGGCCGTCGCCTCGACCGCCACCGACACGAGCGACGGGTAGACGCAGACGGCGGCGACCGGAGGACACGTCGGGTCCTCCGGATCGGGATGTTTCGCCCGACCACACAGTCCGCGCACGCGACCGGGCGTGTCGGCGCCCTCGAGCGTCGTGAGGTCCATGCACCGGACCGTCAGCTCGAGCGCGGCGAGCTGTGCCGAACCCTTGATCGAGCGGGTACCGAGCTCGGCGGCCCTCGTCTCGAGGGCGAGCCCGTCGACAGGGCGCACCCTCACCTGGGAGAGGCGCACCGCACCAGCGGGGGGCGCCGCACCGGACAGCGAGGCTGCACCGACGACCGAGTTGGTGGCTGCGGCTTCCATGACGCGACCCAGTATGTCGGACCCCGCCCTCAGACGGCGGCCGCGACGATGCCGGCGACGAGGGTCATCAGCCGGTCGGCCGAGGCCCGCCCGGCGTCGAGCACCTCGGCGTGGCTCAACTCCGCGCCCATCCCGGCCGCCAGGTTCGTCACGAGCGACACGCCGGCAACCTCGGCACCGAGATGCCGCGCTGCGATCGACTCAAGCACGGTCGACATGCCGACGAGATCGGCACCCAGCGTCCGCAACATCCGAATCTCAGCGGGCGTCTCGTAGCTGCCGCCGAGCATGCCGGCGTACACGCCTTCGGGCAGCGACGGATCGAGCTCGCGGGCAGCGCCGCGGAGGCGCCGGCTGTAGATCTCGGTGAGGTCGCAGAACCGCCCGGGGTAGCCCTCGGGCGGGTCGCCACCGGCCATCGGGTTCGCACCGGTGAGGTTGAGCTGGTCGCTCAGGAGGACCGGCTGGCCGACTCCCATCGCGGCGTCGAGCGACCCGCACGCGTTGGTGAGCACCACGGTCGAGCACCCGGCAAGGACCGCCGCCCGCACCGTGTGCACCACGGTGTCGACGGGGTGTCCCTCGTAGAGGTGCGACCGACCGCCGAGCACCAACGTCGGGACACCGCCGACATCGACGGCGCGGGCGACACCGGAGTGACCGGCCACCGTCGGTGCCGGCACGTGTGGCAGCTCGGCGAGCGGCAGCTCGGCGAGTGTCGACCCGAGGCCTTCGGCGACGCCCACCCAACCGGATCCGAGCACGACCGCGACCTTCGGCTCGGGAACGAGACGGGAACGAATGACGGCAGCAGCGGCTTCGGCGCGGGCGTAGGGATTCGGCATGCCGCCAGTCTCGCGCCCGAAATCCGCAGCGTGCTCCCCGCGCGAACTGCCACGATCTCCCCCATGGGTATCGAGGTCCGGGCAACGGCGCCCGAGGAACGACGGGCCGCCGCCAACGCCACGAGGGTGGCCCTCCTGGACAACCCGCCCGACGACGAGACGTGGGCCAAGCACGAGGCCCGGTGGCTGTCGTTGCGTTCGTTCTCGGCGTGGGACGGTGATCGTTGCGTCGGCCACGTCGGTTCGTTCGACACCGAGACCACGGCGCCCGGTGGCGCCCACCTCACAACGATCGGCGTGACCAGCGCCGGAGTGCTCCCCACCCATGTCCGCCAGGGGATCTTCCGTCGACTGATCGACGCCCTCATCGCCGACGCCATCGCCGACGGCGTCGCGCTGGCGTCACTGCGGGCCAGCGAGGCGACGATCTACGGCAACTTCGGATTCGGCATGGCGGGCGACGCACTCACGGTGACCATCGACGTCGCCCGCGCCCGTCCGCTTCGAGGAGCAACGACCGACGGCACCTTCGATCTGGTCCCCGGCGCCGAGATCCTCGACACCGTCCGACCGATCTATGACCGCGCCGATCGTCGTCCGGGGCGCATCGCCCGCCCGGACTGGCTGTGGGGCCGGTTCTTCGAGAACGCAGTCACCGGCCACAGCGTGGAGAACGTCGTCGTGCACCGGTCCGCCACGGGCGAGCCGGACGGCTATGCCCACTATCAACTCAACTGGTCCGACGACATCTTCGGCGCCGACCACGGCACCGGGAAGGTGCACGAGGTGTGGGCGACCTCGCCGGAGGTCGAGCTGGCACTGTGGCAGTTCCTGTTCGACATCCCGCTCGTCCGTCAGCTGAGCGTCGATGAGCTCGCCGCCGACAGTGTCCTCTTCCACGCCGCCGCCGACTTCCGCGCCGTACGCGTCGGTATGCGCTGGGACGAGCAGTGGTTGCGGATCCTCGACGTCGACGCGGCGCTGGCGGGGCGATCGTGGGCCGACGCCGCGCCGATCGTGGTCGGCCTCGTCGATTCCGGGGCCGACGGTGCGAGCCGACGCTGGCGCATCGGGGCCGGAGCGGCGACCGCGACCGACGACCTCGCCGACCTCACGACCGACATCGCCGGCCTCAGCGCCGCCTATCTCGGCTCCACCAGCTGGGCGGACCTCACCTCTGCGGGACGTGCCGAGGCGAACGACGACGCCACCGTCCGACGCGCCGATGCCGTGTTCGCTCACCGGCCACTCACCTTCAGCGGGAGCTTCTTCTGATGACCGCCTACGTGACCCGCCCCACGACGCCGGACGAATGGCGGGTGTGCGGCGATGCCATGCGGACTGCCCTGCTCACGGGCGCCGCCACCGACGAGGACTGGGCGAAGACCGAACCCAGCTGGGCCGACCAGGACGGCATCGCCGCCTGGGAACTCGACGCGTGCATCGGCCACGTCGCGGCCTACCGCTTCGAGATGCTCGTCCCCGGCGGCGCGTGGGTTCCGACCGCGGGCGTCACCCGCGTCGGGGTACTTCCCACCCACCGGCGTCGAGGTGTGCTCACCGCGCTCCTCGGCGAGCTCGCCGACAATGCCCGGGAACGGGGCCAGGTCCTGGCAGCGCTCCGCGCCAGCGAGGCCGGCATCTACGGGCGCTACGGCTACGGCATCGCGAGCCACCGCCTCACCGTGCGCATCGACACCGCCCGGGCGCGCCGCACCGCGACCGCAACCCCCGGCGCCTTCCGGCTGCTCGCGCCGACGGAGCTGCTCGACGTCGTGCCGCCGCTGTATGAGCGGTGCACCCACCGCCCCGGTGCGGTCGGGAGAGCGGAGTGGATGTGGCGCCGCTACCTCGAGGAGGCCATCGAGGGACACACCGCCGACCGGGTCGTCGTGCACACCTCGCCCGACGGGATCGACGACGGCTACGCGCAGTACTCGGTCGCCTGGAAGGATCGCGACGGGTTGATGGAGACCGGGGCCGGCGACGTGGCCGAGGTTCGCGCCGCCACCCCCGAGGTCGAGGCGGCGCTGTGGGACTACCTGCTGGGTCTCGATCTCGTGCAGACGCTCGACCTGATGGAGCTCCCGACCGACGACCTGTTGTTCCAGCTCGCCGCCGACCCCCGCGCCGTCGGCCTGCGGGCACGCTACGACGAGATCTGGCTGAGGATCCTCGACGTCGACGCCGCCCTCACGGCGCGAACCGTCAACGACGCCGCCCCTGTGACCATCGCCGTCACCGACGGTCGCTACGACGACAACACCGGTTCGTGGACGATCGGACCCGACGGAGCGAAGCGGACCGACACCACCGCCGGCATCGCGACCGACATCGCCGGTTTGAGTGCCGCGTACCTCGGCTCGACCAGTTGGTGGGAGCTCGTCGCGGGCGGTCGCGCCTCGGGTGACGCCGACGCCGTGCGCCGCGCCGACGCCCTGTTCGCCCACCGGCCGCTGGCATTCTGCGGCAGCTTCTTCTGACACGATGTGCGGATGACCGAGACGTGGGTGGGGTTCGACGCCGACGACACCCTGTGGCACAACGAGTCCTACTTCATGGAGAGCTACGACCTCTTCGCCGATGTCGCCGCGCCGTATCTCGCCGACTTCGACGACCCGGCGCAGGCGGCGCACGACCTCCTGATCGCCACCGAGACCGTCAACATCCCGGCCTTCGGCTACGGCATCAAGGGCGCGACGATCTCGATGATCGAGGCGGCCATCACCGCCTCGGGCGGCGCCATCCCGGCAAGCGAGCTCATGCGGCTGATCAACCGGGCGAAGGCGATGATGGCGCATCCGGTCGAGTTCCTCGACGGGGCGGTCGAAGCCCTCGACGCCCTCTCGCACCACCGTCTCGTGCTGCTCACCAAGGGTGACCTGAAGGATCAGCACCGCAAGATCGACGCGTCCGCTCTCGCAGAGCGGTTCGACGCAATCGAGATCCTCCACGAGAAGGACGAGACCTCCTACCTCGCCGCGTTCGCTCGCCACGGCATCGATCCGTC
>CALMLJ010000598.1 GCA_937868025.1 uncultured Acidimicrobiaceae bacterium | reverse complement strand
TTCACCGTCAACCTGGGGGGTGGCCTCCCCAGTCGCCTCGCCGACCCGACCCCGGCCTTGGCCGAGTTCTCCGAAGTGATCCACGCGGCGATCGCCCGTCACCTCGACGGCGCCCCGATCGCGTTCGCCATCGAGCCCGGCCGGTTCCTCGTCGGCGACGCCGGGGTCATCGAGGCCGAGGTCATCGGGGTGGTCGAACGCCCCGGCCAGGCCTGCAGCCGCTGGGTGTTCATCGACGTCGGGCTCTTCCAGGGGTTGTCCGAGGCGTCAGGCGAATCGATCCGCTATCCGCTGTCGACGACGGTCGGCGGTCCGACCTCGCCCGCCGTCGTCGCGGGGCCGACGTGCGACAGCACCGACATCCTCTACGAGCGCCGGCCGGTCGAGCTGCCGCTGGCGCTGACGTCGGGCGACCGCATCCGTCTCCACGGAGCCGGGGCGTACACGGTCTCGTGTTCGTCCCTGGGCTTCAACGGGTTCGAACCCCTCCGCGTGGAGATCGCCCCGTCCTAGGGGTCCACGGCCAACGCCAGTAGGGTCGGCGACCATGGCACGGTCGCGTCACGCCGCCGGGGGCCTGCGCCCCGACCGCCTGCTGAGGCGACTGGTCGAGCTCCTGGGCCCGACCGGCAGCGCGGCGCGCCAGAGCCTCGTCGCCCTCGGGTTCAACTCGGCGACCAGCTTCGCCGCCGGCGCAATGCTCGTCGGGTTCGAGGACACGTGGACGCGGCTCTCGCCGATGCTCATCCTCGTTCCGGCGGCGATCGGCCTCCGTGGCAACGTGTTCTCGACGCTCGGCAACCGGCTCTCGACCTCGATCCACACCGGTACGTTCCGCGTCTCCTTCAAGGCCGATTCCGTGCTCGGCCAGAACCTGCTGGCCTCGTTCAGCCTGACGCTCGTCATGTCGGTGATCCTCGCCGGGTTCGCCAAGGTGCTGGCCGTGGCCCTCGGCGTGGTCCAGCACGTGTCGTTCCTCGAACTCGCGATGGTGTCGGCCCTCGGCGGGATCCTCGGTTCGGTGGTGGTGGCGGCGGCGACCGTGCTGCTCACGATCGGCGCAGTGCGTTTCGAGTGGGACCTCGACAACCTCGTCGCTCCCACCGTCTCGACCCTCGGCGACGTCATCACCATCCCGGCGCTGTACCTCGCGGCGCAACTCATCGGACGGGGCAACGTGGCGAGCGTGCTCGGCGGCATCGTGGTCGTCATCACCGCCGTGGTCGCCGTGGTGTCGTGGCGCACCAGCCTCGAGCTCTTCAAGGAGATCTTCCGTGAGTCGCTGCCGGTGCTCGCTGCGGCGCTCGTGCTGTCGGCACTCGCCGGGCTCGTCCTGCAGAAGCAGCAGAACCTCCTCCACGTGCTCCCGGCGCTCGGCATCCTCCAGCCGGCGTTCGTGTCGTCGGCCGGCGCGCTCGGGGGCATCCTGTGCGGACGCATCGCCACCAATCTCCACATCGGTTCGGTCGAACCGACGCTGGCTCCCGGAGCCGAGGCGAGACGCGACTTCTCACTCGTGTTCGGTCTGGCGATGCCTCTGCTCCTCTTCAACGCCCTGGGCGCGTGGCTCGTCTCGCTCCTGACGGGGTCGAGCGGCGCCCCCGGGTTCGGATGGCTCCTGTCCACCAGCCTCCTCGCCGCCCTCGTCACCATGGCGTTCGTCGCCGCCCTCGCGTACTACTCCACGATCGGGGCCTGGCGGTTCAATGTCGACCCCGACACCTACGGCACCCCGATGGTGACGGCGTCGGTCGACTTCGTGGGCACGATGGCGCTCGTTGTCGTCGCCGTGGCCCTCGGCCTGATCTGAACGGCTGGTCAGCCGGACCGGTCAGCCATCCGATGGGCCGATCTGACACACCGTCAGATACTCTCGGCATCGATGAATCTCGACTTCACCCCCGAGGAGCAGGCATTCCGTGAGGAGGCCCGCACCTGGCTCGCGGAGAACCTGCCGACCGAGGAACGTCCGCCCGACGGCCAACCGATGCGCGAGTTCGACCTTGCGTGGCAGAAGACCCTCTTCGAAGGGGGATGGGCCGGCATCAACTGGCCGAAGGAATTCGGCGGCAAGGGCCTCAACGACATCCAGCAGATGATCTGGTACGAGGAGTTCGCGCGCGCCGACCCGCCATTCACGCTCAACAACTCGTGCACGTTCGTGGGCAACAACCACGGCGGGCCGACACTCATCGTGAGCGGCACCGACGAACAGAAGTCGTTCCACCTGCCGAAGATCCTCGGCGGCGAGGTCGTCTGGTGCCAGGGGTTCTCAGAGCCCGGCGCCGGTTCCGATCTCGCCAACCTCAGCTGCAAGGCCGTCATCGATGGCGACGAGCTCGTGGTCAACGGTCAGAAGATCTGGACGTCGTACGCTCACGTCGCCGACTACCAGGAGCTCCTCGTCCGCACCGACCCCACCGCCCCCAAGCACAAGGGCATCAGCTGGGTCATCTGCGACATGAAGACGCCTGGTATCGAGATCCGTGAGATCACGACGATGAGCCACGTCAACGACTTCTGCGAGGTCTTCTACGACGACGTGCGCATCCCCCTGACGAATGTGGTCGGCCAGATCAACGACGGCTGGCGGGTCACGATGACCACGCTCAGCTTCGAGCGCGGTACCGCGTTCATGGCCGACCAGGTCGAGTTGGCGTCGGTCGTCGAGCGCCTCATCGAGGAGGCCCGGGTCCGCACCGGTCCCGACGGCAAGCGCCCGGCGATCGCCGACGACGAGATCGCCCGCCGCCTCGCCCTCGCCCGGGCCGAGGTGGCAGCGCTCAAGGCCATGACGATCGCCGGCATCAGTCGCACCCAGCGCACCGGCGTGCCCGGGCCCGAAGGTTCGATGACCCGCCTCTTCCACGGCGAACTCCACCAGCGCGTGTACCAGCTGGCCCTCGACATCATCGGCCCCGAGGCCCTGAAGCTCACCCCCGTCGACGGCAACGGCTGGACCGGCCCCTATCTCCAGAGCTTCGCCTACACGATCGGTGGTGGCACCACCGACATCCAACGCAACATCGTGGGCGAGCGCGTGCTCGGCCTGCCCCGGGTCAAGTGACCCGCGATCGACAGGACTGACTGACATGGATCTACTCCCCACTTCGGAACAGGAAGAGATCGTCGGCTCGATCGCCTCGGTGATCGCCGGCAACCACACGCTCGGCGAACCACTCGACGACCGCCTCTGGGACGCCGCGGTGGCCCAGGGCTGGCTCGGGCTCGGGCTCGAGGAGGCGTTCGGCGGTGTCGGGTACTCGCTCGCCGAAGAGGTTCTGCTCTTCCAGGAGCTCGGGCGTGCGTGCGTGCCGGGGCCGTTCCTCGCCACCGTCCTCGCAGCGCGGGTCGCGGCGGAGGCCGGCGAGACGGAGCTGGCGGCGCGCCTCGTCGCGGGCGAGGCCCGCGTCGGCCTGGCCGAGCGGTGGAACGACGAGAAGTTCTCGGTCCTCGACGCCGAGAGCGCCACGATCGCCCTACTCGTCGACGGTGGCCGGGTCGCGCTCGTCGATCTCGACGGTGTCGCGCTCGAGCACATCCCGTCGTTCGACACGCTCGTACCGGTCGCACTGGCCATCGATCTCGACGAGTCCGCACCGCTCGCCACGGCGCCCGACGGCGAGGCGTTGCTCCGCCGAGGGGCGCTCCTCGTGGCCGCGATGCTCGCCGGCATGGCGCGAGCCACGACCGAGCAGTCGGTGTCGTACGGCATCGACCGCGAGCAGTTCGGCCAGCCCGTCGGCGGCTTCCAGGCGGTGAAGCACCGGTGCGCCGACATGGCGACGCGCGCCGAAGCGGCAATGTGCCAGGTGTACTACGCGGCGCTCGCCCTACGCGACGGACGCGACGACGCCCAGTTCCACGCCCATGCCGCTCGCGTGGTCGCCGCTCGGGCCGCGATCGACAACGCCCAGATCAACGTGCAGAACCACGGTGGCATCGGCTTCACCTGGGAACACACCGCACATCGCTACGTCACCCGGTCCCGGGTGTACGGCTCGGCCCTCGGCACGACCCATGGCCACCTCGGCGAGACGCTTGCCGCCTCCGCTCCCCACTGAGCCCGGCCCGTCAGCTCACAGATCTTTGAAGGGCACTGCCTTGTCGACGCGGGGTTCGGCGGGCAGGCCGAGCACACGCTCACCGGCGATGTTGCGCTGGATCTGATCGGTGCCGCCGCCAATGCGCGGCGCCCACTGGGCGAGGAACAAGCCCTGGAAGAACCCGTCGAACGGGGCGTCGTCGAGCCACAGCATGCCTGCCGCGCCGAGCAACGACATGTACAGATCGCCGCCCTCGCCGTACTGCCGGCTGATGTGCAGCTTCATGACCGAGCTCTCCGGACCGGGCTGGCGACCGTTCGAGATCGACGTCTGCACCCGGTAGCCCAGGAACCGCGTGATCTGGAAGTACGTGTAGATCTTGGCGAGCTCCTGACGGAGGACCGGCTCGTCGGTGCGACCCAGCTCCTGGGCCAGCATCAGGATCTCGGCGAACTGCACCATGCCGCCGCCACCGATCGCACTGCGTTCGTTGACGAGCGTCGTCATCGTGACGCCCCAACCGCCGTCGATCTCGCCCACGACGTTCTCCACCGGGACGCGCACGTCGCTCAGGAACACCTCGTTGAAGTGCACCGCTCCGTCGATCTGCGTGAGCGGGCGCACCTCGATGCCGGGCGTGCGCATGTCGACGAGCAGGTAGGTGATGCCCCGGTGCTTCGGCTGATCGGGGTCGGTTCGGACGAGGAGGATGCCCCAGTCCGACGACTGGGCACCCGACGTCCACACCTTCTGGCCGTTGACCACGAACTCGTCCCCGTCGCGGACCGCGCGGGTCGAGAGCCCCGCGAGGTCGGAGCCGGCGTCGGGCTCGCTGAAGAGCTGGCACCACACCTCGTCGCCCCGCTTGATCGGGTCGAGGTGGCGTTGGCACTGTGCCGGCGTGCCGTGGGCGATCAGCGTCGGACCGACCATGTCGACGCCGACCTGGAAGGAGTTGGCCGGCACGTCGTACCGCGCCTCCTCCTGCTTGAAGACGCCGGCGAGGTGACCCGACAGGCCACGCCCCCCGTATTCGACCGGCCACTGGATACCGGCGAACCCGGCGTCGGCCTTGAGCGCCTGCCAGCGTTTGCCGACCAGCAGGCTGGCGTCGTCCTCGCCCTCGTCACGAGGCCGCAGGGTGCGCCACACCTCGGCGATACCCGGGGTGCGCAACTTGGCGTTGGCCGCCAACCAGGTGCGGCACTCCTGGCGGAACGCCGCTTCCTCGGGGCTGTCGTCGAAATCCATACCGGGGGGACTGTACGCAGGCCACGGCCCGACAGGCCAACGCCGAGGCCATCCGCCGATCGGCGGGAATGGGCCGAGGGACGACTCGGAGGACCGGCAGCGCCGGACCCCGATCAGGCCTCCGGCGGGAGGTACCCCTCGAGACCGGGACGCTGGCGGAGCAGGAAGCTCTTGACGTAGTTCATGTCGAGGACCGCGGGAGCCGCCGAGGCATCGACCTTGGCGTCGACCAGGAACATGTTGACGTAGTCGGGCGTCTCGTACCCGGGGTGCAGGCCGGCACCGACGCCGTTGAGGCGGGCCCAGCCGCCGTCGGAGGCGAACGAGCCGATGCCCACGGCGTCGAACTCGCAGTCGCCGTCGCTCACGCTGACGATGGCCACTCCGGCGGGCACGGCGCCGAGGCCGATCATGAAGATGCCGGCGTTACCGCCGCCACCCGAGGGGGCGAGGCCGTACACGCCACCGATGTTGCCGGACTCGTCGAGGCCGATGTTGACCTGACCGCCGGCGAGATCGAGCGTCTTGGTGCAGTTGGCTGCGGGCGAGTCGGTGAAGCGGATGTCGAAGGCGAGTTGACCGGCGGTGACGTGCTGGCCGGGGAGCACGAGCGGCTCCTCGGGGACCGTGGTCGTGGTCTCGGCCGGCGCTTCGGTCGTGGTGGTCACCTCGGGCTCGGCGACGGTGGTCGTCGGAGCGGCGGTGGTCGTGGTCGCCTCGGTCGTGGTGGTGACCTCGACCGTCGTGGTGGTCGTGGTCTCCTGCGACGCCGCGCTGCTGACCCACAGGCAGGTGGTGGCCAGCACCAATGAACTTGCCACCGTCAGTACACGCTTCACCGTCGCACCTCTCTCGTCTCTTGCCCGCCGTCGCCCGCGAGCTGCACCAGAGTCGTCCCCAGACGCCCTGTCACAGTAACCGGGGACCCGGGGTCCAACAAGGCGTCTGGGACATTCACCTGCATTCGATGCATTTCCGGGTCCTTCATCCTCAGTCCCTACCCATCGACGGTGCCGCCTAACCTCTTGAACGTTCTGGCCGAACGGTCGGAGACAGGGGGACCACATGTCCGAACCGGACCTTCTCGAGCTGTCGGAGCGAATCATCTCCGGAGCGATGTCGATCGACGAGCACCATCCCCTGCAGATGGCGAGCAACGCCCGTCTGCAGCCGATCACCGACGACATCGCGTTCATCGAGTCGTTCGCCAACGTCGTCGCGACGCGAACCGGCGACGGCCTCGTCATCGTCGACGCCGGAAGTCCGCTCCATGCCCAGGCGATCGTCGAGACGACCCGCGGCTGGACCGACGAGCGGCTCGACACCGCCGTCTTCACCCACGGCCACGTCGACCACATCTACGCCGTGAAGCTCTTCGAGGCCGAGGGCAACGGTCCGGCCCGGGTGCTGGCGCACGAGGCACTCCCCCAGCGGTTCCGCCGCTACGAGGCGACCAACGGGTACAACGGCATCATCAACCAGCGGCAGTTCCAACTGCCGTTCCCGATGTTCCCCGGCGACTACCGGTACCCCGACGAGACCTACGAGTCCGAGCTCGCCGTCACCGTCGGCGACACCGCCTTCGAGTTGCGCCACGACCGCGGTGAGACCGACGACCACACGTGGGTGTGGATCCCCGAGTCGAAAGTCCTCTGCACCGGCGACCTGTTCATCTGGGCCAGCCCCAATTGTGGCAACCCCCAGAAGGCCCAGCGGTACTGCGACGAGTGGGCGGCCGCACTGCGGAAGATGGCGGAGCTCGGCGCCGAGTTCCTGCTCCCGGGTCATGGTCTGCCCATCGCCGGTGCCGAGCGGATCAAGGGGGTCCTCACCGACACGGCCCGCTATCTCGAATCGCTCTTCACCCAGACGATCGATCTCATGAACGCCGGCGCCCGCCTCGACGACATCATCCACACCGTCACGCCCCCCGACGACCTTCTCGGCCGCCCGTGGCTCCAGCCGGTGTACGACGAGCCGGAGTTCGTCGTACGCAACATCTGGCGGCTGTACGGCGGCTGGTACGACGGCAACCCCGCCAACCTCAAGCCGGCGCCCGACGCCGCGGTCGCAGCCGAGGTGGCGGCGCTCGCCGGCGGGGTCGATCGCCTCGTGGAACGGGCGCTCGAGCTCTCGGCGTCCGGCGAGCATCGCCTGGCCGCCCACCTCGTGGAGATGGCGTCGCTCGCCCAGCCCGACGTCGACGAGGTCCGCTCGGCGCGGGCCGCGGTGTTCGGGGCCCGCGCCTCGATCGAACGGTCGACGATGGCGAAGGGCGTCTACTCGTGGGCGCAACGGGAGTCGACCCCGACCGAGTGACCTGCTCGGGGCGAGGCGCCGACTACCCCTCGGTGGTGGTCGGCGCTTCGTTCGGGCGCTCATCGCCGCCCGTCGGGCCGTGACCCCACCCGCCGCGGCCACCGAACTCGCCGTGGCCTCGACCCGGTCCGCCCGCAGCGCCCGGGCCTCCCGCCGGGAGCTCGCCGTTGACCATCGCTGCGATCCGGTCCTTCAGCTCGGCGATCCGCTGGTCGGCCTCGTCCCGGGTGACCTTGCCGTTCGCAACCTGCTCGTCGATGCGGGTCGTCGCCTCGGCGACGAGGGCGTCGGTGACCGTCGCCGGGTCGACACCCTTCGCCTTGGCCACGTCAGCGATCGAGGAACCCTTCTGGAGTTCGGTCCTGAGCTCGTCGGCGGTGGTGCCGAGGGCCTTGGCCGCAGCGTCGAGGCCCAGGCCGAACCCGCCGTGGCCCCAGGGGCCGCCCCGGTCACCGTGGTCGCGGTCGGGCGACGCGGCCACGAGGGCGTCGGTCACCTTGTCGGCCTGCGCCTGGGTGATCGTGCCGTCCTCGACGAGCGGCCGCAGGGTCTCCTGGATGCGTCCGGAGCGATCGGGACGGTCCGCTTTGGTCGGCGCCGACACCGGCGCCGTGGTGGTCGTCTCGTCCTGGGCACCGACGGCAGCGGTGCCACTCGTGAACGCGAAACCGGCAACCGCGCCGACGGCGAGTCCTGCGGTCAGTCCTACTGCTGCGAGCTGCTTGCGCATGTGTGCTCCTGGTTCGTGGTCGTCTGCCCGGGCGACGGTACGACCCGAACCTCAGAGAACCCTCAGAGTCGCTGGGAACCTGCTCAGGGAATGGCCCCACTCCCGGCTCAGTCGAGGGTGAGGCCCCGCTCCTCGGCCTCGGCCGCCAGCTCGAGCCATTCCTCCTCGATGCTCGACAGCTCGGCGTCGACCGACTGCAGCTCGACGGCAAGCTCCGCGAGCCGCACGTGATCGGCCGACGACGCCACGAGTTCGGCGTTCAGCTCGTCGTGTCGCGCCTGCAGCGTCGCCTGCTCGCGTTCCACGGCGCGGAACCGGTGGCGCAACGTGGAGGGGCTCCGGACCTTCGCATCCGGATCGGCTGCGCCGACGCTCGGTGCCACCGGGCGCGACGGCTTCGGGGCGGTGTCGGAACGCGGCGTCGCATCGGCGACCGAACCCCGACGCCGCGGCGCGGCGCGCCGCTCAGTCTCGTACGCCGCGTATCCGCCGGGCTTGCGGCCGGCGAACCCGGTGCCGTCGAGCACGATCACGTCGGCAACGGTCCGTTCGAGGAACGCCCGGTCGTGGCTCACGACGAGCAGCGCCCCCGGCCACTCGTCGAGGAACTCCTCGAGCGCCCGCAGCGTGTCGAGGTCGAGGTCGTTGGTCGGCTCGTCGAGGAGGAGCACGTTCGGCTTCTCGGCGAGCGTGACGAGGAGTTGGAGACGACGACGCTCGCCGCCCGACAACAGGCCGACCGGCGCGTACTGGGCATCGCCGTCGAACCAGAACGCTTCCATGAGCGCCTTGTCGGCGTGGTCGGGAGTTCGGTGCGGACCGGCGACGACGTCGCGCACGCGGGCGGTCGGGTCGAGGTCACGACCGCGCTGGTCGAAGTAGCCGACCGTCGCCGTCTGGCCGAGCTTGATCGTGCCGGCGGCCGGCTCGAGGCGGCCGGCGATGATCTCGAGCAGCGTCGACTTGCCGGTTCCGTTGCGGCCGACGATCCCGAGCCGCTCGCGAGGGTCCAACAGGAGCTCGACGTCGCGGAACAGCCAGGGCCGGTCGTCGGCGTAGCGGTGGCCGATGCCGTGCAGTTCGACGACCTGATCGCCGAGGCGCGGCGTGCCGAAGTGCAGCGGGAGGTCTCCGGTTCGGGCCTCCGCCCGCGCCTTGCCCTCGACCAGCGCCGTCGCGGTGGCGATGCGGGCCTTCGGCTTGGAGGTCCGCGCCGGGGCGCCGCGTCGCAGCCATGCCAGCTCGGTACGTGCGAGGTTCTTGCGGACGGACTCGGCCTTGGCGTCGGCCTCGGCCCGGTCGGCCTTGCCCTCGAGATACACGTCGTAGCCGCCGTCGTGGAGAAAGGCCTGGCCCCGGTCGAGTTCGAGCACGCGGTTCGTCACCCGGTCGAGCACGTGACGGTCGTGGGTGACCATGACAAGGCCGCCGGAGTACGCGGCGAGTCGCTCCTCGAGCCACGCGATCGCGTCGATGTCGAGGTGGTTGGTCGGCTCGTCGAGGATCAGCAGGTCGGACTCGGCGGTGAGCGCCCGCGCCAGGGCGACCCGCTTGGCCTGGCCACCGGAGAGGCGATCGACGGGGGCGTCGAGATGGGCGCCTATCCCGAGACGGTCGAGGACGGCGTCGGACTCCCAGCCGGCGCCTGCCGCCTCGTGAACCGTGCCGCCCGTGAGCCGGGGTTCCTGGTCGAGCACGGCGACGCGCACGCCGCTGCCCATCCGCACCGTGCCGCTCTCGGGCAGGTCGGCGCCGCTCATCACGCGCATCAACGTCGACTTGCCACACCCGTTGATGCCGACGATACCGAGACGGTCGCCGGTGTTGATGGTGAGCGAGAGGTCGGCGAACAGCGGCTTGCCGGGACGGGAGGCGCCCACACGGACGAGGTCGACGAGGATCATCGAGTCGCGAGGCTACGCGTCCGGCCACCGGCGGCGGTCCGCCTGCCTGCCGGGACCACCGCGCCGCGTTCGTTCGAACCTTCTCGTAAATGTGGCCACAAGGTGGCCACATTTGGGTCGCACACTGCACTCCATGACCAACACCACCGCTCCAGCCACCCACACCACCGACAGCGCCACCGTCGACCCTCGCGAGCTCTTCGCCCGGGCCGCGGCTGCGACCCGGGGCCTGCTTGCCGGGTTGACGCCCGCCGACCACGGTCGACCGACGCCGTGCGACGACATGAACGTCGCCGAGCTCGGCAGCCACCTGTTGATGGTCCTCGAACGTGTCGTCGCCCTCGGGAACGGCACCGACGCCATGTCCCTCCCCGACACGTCGGGTGTCCCCGAGGCGGGATGGACCGCCGCCTGGGACGAGGCGTACTCACGCGCCGAGGCGGACTGGGGCGACGACGCGAAGCTCGACCAACCGATGTTCCTCCCCTGGGTCCAGGGCCCCGGGAGCCAGCTCCTCATCGGTTACGTCGCCGAACTCGCTGTGCACACCTGGGACCTCGGCCGGGCGCTCGACGTCGCCGTCGCCTGGGACGACGACGTGGTGGACGCAGCGTGGGCCTCGTACCGCGCCATCTTCCCAACCGCCGACCGAACCGAACGGTTCGCCGCAGCTCGCGCCGCCATGCCCCCGGAGTTCCGCGACAACCCGCCGCCCTTCGGCAACGCCGTCGAGATCGCCGATGACGCGCCGCTCATCGAGCGGGTCGTCGCCTGGACCGGCCGACGCGTCTGATCGCCGCGACGGTGGCCGAGGCTGTCAGGCCGGGGCCGGCTGGTGGCCGCGGAGCAGCCGGCCCGGGCGCTCGCCCGTCGGCTCGTCGTGGTCACGCACGACGACCCCGGACTTGATCGTGGCGAGGTAACCCTCGGCCCGCTGGATGAGGCGACGACCACCGGCGGGCAGGTCGTAGACCATCTCGGGGGCGGGCACCGTCAGGCCCTCGAAGTCGATCACGTTGATGTCGGCGAGGTAGCCGGGGGCGAGCAGCCCCCGGTCCTCGAATCCGTACAACGCGGCGGTTCGGCGGGTCTGGTGGTGGACCGCTTCCTCGATCGTCAAACGGCCGCCACGGCTGCGGTCGCGCACCCAGTGGGCGAGCATGTACGTCGGCAGGCCGGCGTCGCAGAGCACCCCACAGTGAGCCCCGCCGTCGCCGAGGCCGAGCACCGTCGTCGGATGGTGGAGCATCTCCTCGAGGGCGTCGAAATCGCCGGCGGCATAGCCGATGAGCGGGAAGTACAGCAGCGCATGGCCGTCGTTCTCGAGCATGAGGTCGTACGCGACCTCCGCCGGCGAACGGCCTTCGCGCTCGGCGATCGCGAGCACGCTGCGATCGGGGCCGGGCTCGTACTCGGGCGGGTCGCCGAGTGGGTAGAGGCGGTGGAACGACTGCATCACGATGGCCTGGAGACCACGCAGCTCGACCTGCTCGTCGAGGATCGCCTGGCGCACCTCGGGCTTGCGGAGGTGCGCCACTCGCTCGGCGAGCGGGAGGTCGGCGACCTGCTTGTAGCCCTGGTGGAACATGAACGGGTTGGCGCTCGACTCGAAGCCCAACATGACGCACGCCGGGCGGCCCGCGACCTGGGGCACGATGTGCGCACCATTCTCGGCGGCGCCGTCAGCCAGCTCGATGAGCTGTCGCCAGTTGTCCGGCTGGATCGGGCTCTGCAGGCAGGCGAAGGTGACGGGGCGGCCGGACTCCCGTGACACCTCGGTCATCCAGGCGATCTCCGACACCGGGTCGAACATGTCGGACGCGACCGAGAACACCCCGGCCTCGGCCTCCCCGAGCGCCCGACCGATCCCGATGAGTTCAGCGGCGTCGGCGTTGGTGCCCGCCGCGAGCTCGCCGTCCTTGGCGCGATGCAGCAGGGTCCGCGTCGTCGAGAACCCGATGGCCCCCGCCTCGATGGCCTCCCGCACGATCGTGGTCATCGCGTCGATCTGCTCGGGCGTGGCCTGATCGTGGACTGCGGCCTGGTTGCCCATGACGTACGCCCGCACCGCGCCGTGGGGCACGAGGGCCGCGACGTCGAGGACCCGGCCCATGCTGTCGACCTCGTCGAGGTACTCCGGGAACGTCTCCCAATTCCAGCTCATGCCTTCGTCGAGCGCGGCGCCCGGGATGTCCTCGACACCCTCCATCAGCTGGATGAGCCACTCGCGACGCGCCGGGTCGGCGGGAGCGAACCCGACGCCACAGTTGCCCATGACGATCGTGGTGACGCCGTGCCACCCCGAGGGGCTGACCTCGGGGTCCCACGTGACCTGCCCGTCGTAGTGCGTGTGGATGTCGACCCATCCCGGCGTCACGAGGTTTCCGGCAGCGTCGATCTCCCGACGGCCCTCCCCCTCGACGACACCGACGGCGACGATGCGATCGCCGTCCACGGCGATGTCACCGGTGAAGGCCGGCGCCCCCGAACCGTCGACGATGTTGGCGTTCCGGATCACGAGATCGTGCATGCGAGGTCCCCCCTCGATCTGAGCGTGGAACCAGTCTCGTGTCACTTGACCGGGCGGTCAACT
>CALMLJ010000597.1 GCA_937868025.1 uncultured Acidimicrobiaceae bacterium | reverse complement strand
GTGGATTCGCTACGGCGATGCCCTCGGCCGACGCCGCATCGCAAAGCGTGGTGTCGGCGCTGGTGAGGACATCAGCGCCGACGAGCACCGCCCCGGCGAGGTGCACAGCGTCGTAGCCCCGCAATGCGTGGGCCTCAGCGAGCCTGCCGGCGACCGTGATGATGTCAGCGGTGACCTCGATGAGGTCGAGCTGGTTCAGCAGTTCGGTGAGGACCTTCACGGCACGACGGTGTCGGGCAGTCGTGAGTCGTCCGGCGCGAAGCGCTGCGGCGAGGGCGGCGCGGGCCTCGACTTCGATGAGCCGCACGGCCGCGAGGGTGTCGGCCGTCTCCCAGATCTGGGCGGCCATCTCGGACCCTGGCTCATCGACGATCACCTTGATGAGCGTCGACGTGTCGACGTAGGCGATCACCGTCGCTGGTCGGCGACGAGATCGGAGACGGAGCCTGAGGCGGTGATCCGCGTGGGGAGGCGACGTGAGCGCGTCTGCGCGGGCTGGACAGCGCCGCTGGCGATCAGGTCGGAGAGGTGATCGAGGGACGCATCGACGCGGACGAGCCGGGCTACCGGACGGCCACGGTCCGTGACCGTCACCTCGGCGCCGTTGCCGACGTCGTCGAGGTAGCGGCTGAGGTTGTTCTTGAGCTCTCGGACGCCGACCTCGACCCGTGATGTAGCTACGTCCATGCGTGCAGTGTAGCTACATCAAAGGGGCGGGCGAGCGGGCGGTCGGGCGCACCGTCAAGTCGACACCTTGCGAGATGGTGGCGTCGTCGGGACGGGCGCTGACGTCAGCGGCCGAGTTCGGCGGCCGTATGTGGAGCGGTCCGCTTCGCGGACGCGAGGTCGCCGTGGTGCAGCGCGGCCCGATCGGCGGCAAGCTCGCCGCTCGCCCACCCGGCGGCGTCGTAGCCGCCCCTGACCCGCCCCGAACTGAGGTTGTCGAAGCGTCGGTCGAAGAGGTCGTCGACCTCGTTGCGGCGGTCGGCGAGCACCGGAAGGAAGGTGCTGCCGAGTTCGGCAGATGCGGCTTCGGTCGCGACGTGCGATGCCGCTGCGAGGCGATCGCCGATTCGACTGGCGAACGCCAGGTAGAACGCCGAACGGAACGATTGGCTTCGAGGCCGAGCGCCCGGGGGAGCGCTCTTCGCCGCTTCGTTGAGCGCGGTCTGAGCTTGTACGAGGAGCGATGCGAACAGCAGCTGCACGGCCTCGACGTCGCTCGGGAATCCAACGACCGTGGACATGTCGAGGCCGGTATGGAAGACCGACCGACACCGGGACTCGTCGGCGATGATCTGGAGCAGGAACGACTTGGCGTCGGCGTACGGTGCGTCGACGAACACCCGTACCGCCACCGGTCGGTCTGAGGGGTCGCTGCCAGCGTTGTGCGCCAGGAGCGCCCGATCGATGGCGTGGCGGACGATCAGTTCTTGTGCCTTCGCCGTGAACGCAGCGGCCTCGGCGTCGAACTCGGTCGATTCGGCTTTGGCCAGCAGGTTTCGCACCCGCTCGATGGTCGGGTCGACCGGCCCGGCCGGGGAAACGGTCCCACCTCCTGGTGGCCAGATCGACGACGGATCGGCACCCGGCGGCGGAATCAGCGTGTCGAGGCGGGGGAGGGCGCAGATCGCGACGATCGCGTCGGCGATCACCTCGAGCTGTGCCCGACGTGTCGGTTCGTCGTCGACGATCCGACGAATCCAGCCCGAACGCGACCCGAGTTCGGGAAGCCGGAGGTCGTCGAGCTGTTGTTGCCATCGGTCGTCGAGGCCGGCGGGGGATCGCCCGAGATGATCGGCGGCAATGGCGGACGACACGAGCATCCGCGAGGTGCTCGAACCGACCGTCCGCGCCGTCTGGCGGACGAGCTCGGCCGGCTGCCACCCGCCGAGCCAGAGGCGAGCGACCTGAGACATGAGGGCCCGCTCTGCTCCGAGGTCGACGTCGCGCCGCGGGAGCTCCGCGAGCACAACGAGCACCGGGACGATGGGCTCGTCGCGCATGGACGCCAACGCGACCTGGTGCCAGCCGTCGTCAACGAGCTCGCGAAGCGACGGTGGCGTGCCGAGGACGTCGTCGAGCTGGCCGCGACGGTTGGGTCGGTTCGATTGCTGTCGTGCCTTCTGCTTCGCGGACCGCCGCGCCCGGTTGTTCTTGCCCATGGTCTGAACATACGAGGACCCACCGACACCGAGCGATCGACCATGATCGAGGTCGCCCCGGAGCGATCCGCCAAGCCGTAGATGCCGCCCGTCGAGTGCGGTGGCATCTCGACCGGCACGTGGTTGGCCGCGCACCTCGTTCTACCGAATTGGTTCCAGTCCACTCGAACTCCTGACGACCACCGATCGAAGCGACCCCTGTGCTCAATCGCCCCGTGGGTCCCGAGGCGGCCGGCGGTCGTGGCCCTCGTGGCCGGGCGTCCGACGGTCGTCCTTCAGCTGGGCCTCGAACACGTGCCGCCGTCCGCCGAGGTGCTCCTGTTCGAGCCGCCGGACGAAC
>CALMLJ010000596.1 GCA_937868025.1 uncultured Acidimicrobiaceae bacterium | reverse complement strand
CTCGCCGTCGAACTCGATCAACGGTTCGTGGTGGTCGTGGATCATGCCCTTCGACACCCACCCCCACTTGTCCGCCCACACCAGCATCGGCGGGAGCACCACGAGGGCGCTCAGGAGGGCGACCGCGACGTTCATACCGACCACCCGACCGAAGTCACGCAGGAGCGGCATCGACGAGAACGAGATGACGGCGACACCGGCGATGGCGGTACACGCCGACACGATGAACGCCCGCCCCGTCCGCTCCGCCGTCACGTCGACCGCTTCCTTCGGGTCGAGGCCCCGGCCCCGTTCCTCGACGAACCGCAGGAGGATGAGCGACGTGAACTCGGTGCAGGCCGCGACCACGAGCGGACCACCGACCGCGGTCATCGGCGACAGTTCGAGGTTGGCCCAGTAGGCGACGAGCGACGACACGCCAACGGCGATCAGCACGGGCACGAGCGACAGCAGCGAGCGGATCAGGCTCCGCATCCGGATCGTGAGGAAGATGCCCACGAACGCGATCGACAGGTAGGTGAGCAGGATGCGGTTCTTCTCGAGATTGTCGAGGAGCCCCACCCCCACGACGACGAGGCCCGACGGCGTCACCGTCGTGCCGGCCGGCGGCTTGTCGGCGCCCGAGGTCGGGTTCTCCTCGTTGCGGATCTCCTCGACGATCGTCTTGCGGTCCTCGAGCGAGCCGGGGCCGGTCAGGAACGCGATGTTGTACGCCTGGTCGGTCGAACCGCTGTCATCGAACACCGTCGACTTGATGTCGGCGGGTGCGACAGCGAGGGCCTCCTTCACGAGTTCGGCGTCGGGATGGACCCGCTCGGTGCCCGGCACCACGAGCAGGTCGCCGACGATCGCCACGATGCTCGACGCCACGACGATGTCGCCCGTCGGCTGGTACTTGCCGAGATACCGGTTGGTGAACTCGTCGACGTGATCGACGACCTCCTGGGAGAACGGGTCCTTCGTCTCGATGAACACACCGAGCTCGCTCGAACCTCCGACCTCCTTCTCGGCGTAGCGCAGGTTCTTGATGACCTGGCTCTCGGGGTTGACCCACTTGACCGGATCGGTCTGGATGTGCAGCTTCTCCTCGACGCTGATGCCCCCGATGAAGATGGCGATCGAGGCGACGGCGAGCGGGATCGCCGCCACTGCCGGGAGCCCGCCCAGCTTCACGACCAGGGTGCCCAGCCACCCGGCGTTGAACTCACCCTTGGGGGTCGGCTTGCGGTACTCGCGGATGCCGAGCGTGGCGAGCGGAACGATGATCGAGGCGATGCAGATCACCGCGACGCCCACGGCCAGGAGCAGGCCGAAATCGCGGAGCATCGGGACCGCCGCCCAGTGCAGGGCGGCGAAGGCGAAGACGGCGTCGAACGTGACGACGAGGAGGGCCGGACCGAGGTTCCGGGCCGTCTCCTGAATGGGGTGCGCCGAGCGCCCGATCACCGCTTCCTCCTCGACGCGGGCGTGCATCTGGATCGCGTAGTCGATACCGATGCCCAACATGACGGGCAGGCCGGCGACGGTGACGAGCGTGAGAGGCACCCCGAGGTAGCCGGCGGTGCCGAACGCCCAGATGACACCGACGACGATCACGCCGAGCGGCAGCAGGCGCCAACGCACGTTGAACAGCACGAGCAGGATCAGCACCATGATGCCCAGCGCGATCGCGCCGAGCTGCAACATGCCGCCGCGGAGGTAGTCGTTGATCTCGACGAGGAGCTTGGGGGAGCCGGTCGTCCGCACCTCGGCGTGCTCCAGCTCGAGGTTCTCGACGATGTCGTAGGTCGTGTTGGTGGCCGTTGTGGCCGGGTCGACCTTC
The DNA here is from genome assembly GCA_937868025.1 of uncultured Acidimicrobiaceae bacterium. The sequence goes on along the minus strand of CALMLJ010000596.1, from coordinate 1,256 downwards.
AGGTTGCCGTCGAACCGGGTGAGGATCATGGCGTGGGTGTCGTCGGGGAACACCGCACGTTGGGACAGGCGAATCTCGCCCTGGTTGTCGTGGAGCAGGAAATCGGTCCAGGCCGGTTTCGGGAGGAACCGGTCCTCCTCGGGGATCGCGAGCACCTTCTGCGTGGTCAGCGCGTTGTCGGCCTCGCGCGCGGCCTTGTCGGCCTCGGGAGCCTGCTCGATCGCCTTGGCCAGCGATCGCGCCGCGACCGAACCGAGCAGGTTCTGCAGCGTCGGGGCCGCCGGGTCGGCCGAGATGAGGTTGGCGGAGAGATCGAGCGCCACGATCGGATCGATGACGCCGCGCACGCCGGGCACCTTGCGAAGCTCGGCGCTCGTCGCCTCGATCGCCTCGCGGTTCTTGGGGTTGGTGATGAGCTCGGCGACCGTGTGGCCCTCGTCCATCGTGATGACCGTCAGGTTCGCTTCGCCGCCGAAGCGCTTCTGGTAGTCGACGCTCGCGGCGTAGGCCGCGTCGTCCTGGTTCAGGTAGCTCTCGGTGCCCGTCGCGAAGCTCAGCTTCGTGATCCCGTACCCCATGGTGAGGGTGATCAGGAGGCCGATGATGGCCACGAGACCCGCCCGCCTCCCGAGCTCGACGGCCAGTCGCGACCAGAACTTCTGCATCACATCAATCTCCAACTCGGGTGAACGGCGGTTGAACTGTAGTCGTTCACCAGCCCCCGCGACGGATGAACTCCCGTGGTGTCGGGCGGCGTCTGCCGGCCGACGCCGAGGGCCGGTCGTCGCCGTCGGGCCACCCGAGTGCGACGGCGCCGAGGATGCGTCGATCTCCGGGGATGCCGAAGGTGGTGGCGACGTCGGACTCGTTACCGAAGACACCGAACAGCAACGATCCCAGCCCCGCCGACGTCGCCGCGAGCAGCATCGCCATCACTGCAGCGCCACCGTCGACCCACCAGTACGGGACCGACCAGGCGTCGGCCCCGGCACCGAGACCGGTGCGCGCCTTGTCGTCCTCCGCGTAGCGCCGGACGTACGCCTCGGTGTCGACGACGGGGAGCACGATCACCGGCGCACGGAGCAGCCCCGGCCACCCGAACCGGTCGCGGCGGGGTCCGGCGGGCAGCGTGGTGTCCCAGTAGCGGTCCACGTCGGCGCGCCGCTCGAGGACCACGAGGTCGAGCGCCCAGGTGTTGCCCGCGCTCGGGGCCCGCCGACACGCGGCCAGGACCGGGTCGAGCACGTCAGGGGCGA
>CALMLJ010000595.1 GCA_937868025.1 uncultured Acidimicrobiaceae bacterium | reverse complement strand
GTCGACGAGGTCGCCATCGAGCCACCGAGGGTGAGCGTGGCCGAGCGACTCTTCGAACTGAGCGACGCCGTCACCGACCTCGCAGACGACGTCGGCGGACAGCGATGATCGCGCTGCACCGACGCCTCTGGCTCGTCGCCGGCCTGGTCGTCGCCCTCGCTGCGTCAAGGCACTTCGCCCTCGGCACCTTCTCGATCAGCGGCGACTCGATGGTGCCGGCGCTGCGAGACGGTGACCACATCGCGGTCAACCGGCTCGCCTACCTCGTCCACGACCCCGCGCCAGGAGAAGTCGTCGTGTTCGACCGGCCGGCATCGTCGCTGGGTAGCAGCACCGTCACCCTTCTGGTCAAGCGGGTCGTCGCCATCCCCGGCGACCGCGTCTCGCTCCGCCCCGACGGTGTGTGGGTCAACGGTAGGCACCTGCCTGACACCGAGACTGTCACAGGCCGCGTCACGTTGGCGATGGACGCCATCGTTGCCCCAGGTCGAGTGTTCGTCCTCGGGGACAACCGCCCGCGTTCCCAGGACAGCCGGATCTTCGGAACGATCCCCGTCACCGCCATCAACGGTCGAGCCGAGGCGATCGTGTGGCCCCCGAGCGACTGGGGCGGCCTATGACCTCGCGCCATCGCGACGAACCGGGCTGGTGGCAGCGCGACTTCGATACCGCCAGCACAGCCACCGCGATCACTGTCGCCGCCCTCCTGGTCATCGCGGCCGTCGCCTTCGCATTCCTCCCTGAACCCAACGCTGACGTGCCGCCGGGCTGGAAGAACGCCTACCCCCACTTCATCGAGGTGGGGACCCCTGCGCTCCAACCCACATTCCTTCCATGAAGTCGAAGCCACTCCCTCTCGCCGTCGTGCTGATCGCAGCGCTCTTCGTGATGCAGCGATGCCCCGCCGCACGCGATCTCGCCACCCGGATCGGCCATGCCGGCTCGGTCAAAGAGGTCACCGAATCGATTTCCATTCCCGACATCTCGATCCCCGAGCTGAGCCTGCCCACCCTCCCGACAGCACCGGCACAACCCAGCGAGCCCACGCCGCCCCTCACCGCCACCGCGACCGCGACCCAGTTGCTCGAGGCGCTCCCGGTCGCAGAACCCGTCACCGCCGGCTACACCCGTGAGTCCTTCAAGCACTGGTCCGATCTCGACAACGACTGCTTCGACGCCCGCCAACAGGTCCTTCGCGACGAGTCCACCTCCCAGGCCCAGGTCGACGTCGGCTCGTACTGCACGGTCGTGGCCGGCGACTGGGTGTCGATCTACGACGGCAAGGAGTTCACCGACCCCGGCGAGCTCGACGTCGACCACTTCGTACCCCTGTCCGAGGCCTGGAAGTCCGGAGCCAACACCTGGGATGCCGGCCGACGCGAGGCGTACGCCAACGATGTCACCGACCCAGGCCATCTCGTCGCCGTCAGTGCTACCTCCAACCGTTCCAAGGGCGACAAGGACCCGGCACGGTGGCTGCCACCGGTGCAGGAGACGAGATGCTGGTACGTCGAGAACTGGGTCTCCGTCAAGACCCGATGGGGCCTCAGCGTCGACGCTGCCGAGAAGTCCGCCATCGCCCGAACGCTGGAGGCATGCTGACGTGGCCCCCACCGACCTCCTCGTCGATGACGGCGACATCAACTTCGACCCGTACCTCGACTACTCCTCCGACGTGTCGACGGCGGTGAGGGCCGGCCTCGACGAACTGACTCCGGAACGCCTCGGGTCGTCCTCGAACCGTCTCAACCTCGACAGTCTCGGCCCTGCCCGGGAGTTCTCGTTCGGCCCCGAGCGTCGGCGCTGGCGGCGGCGATGAATCTCCGTATCGCTTCAACACTGCGCTGGGAATCGACCCACCGCAGCCTCAACGACGTCGTCACCGGCCGCGTCATAGATGCCAACGAATCCGAGGTCACCCCTCTCCACGTCCTGACCGTCCTGTCCGCCGACCCTGACCAGATCCGGGCCGCCTACACCTCGTGGTGCGACGACAACGACGTCCTCGCACTCCACGACTACCTCGGCCGCGACGGGGTAACGCTGGTCGTCCCGCTGTTCGAACTCACCGACGCGGTGTGCAGGGACGCAATCGGCCGGTACATGGACGACGACATCGGGGCTGCGTCGTGAACAGTTGGGTCGTCTACCTGCTCGGCGTCGCAACCTTGCCCGCCGCCTACGTTCTCATCGGCGCCGTCGATCGTTCCTACGGCCGCGCCCTCGCTCGGGGAGAAGTCAACCTGGCATTGCCGGCACACCGACTCCTCCTGGCCCCGACCAAGGACCATTGGTCCGACCCTTCGAGCCTCGACCTTGTCGCATCGA
>CALMLJ010000594.1 GCA_937868025.1 uncultured Acidimicrobiaceae bacterium | reverse complement strand
ACGCGGAACAGGATGCTGCGCCGAGGCTTGCCCTACAGTCGCCCACGCCGATCGTCGACGCGTGGGAAGCGGGGGAATGACCAAGGAAGCGCAACGCGCCGAGCTGCACAAGACGATCTGGCGGATCGCGAATGACCTGCGAGGCAGCGTCGACGGCTGGGACTTCAAGCAGTACGTCCTCGGCATGCTCTTCTACCGGTTCATCTCGGAGAACCTCGCCGCCTACCTCAACGAGCACGAGCGCAACGCCGGCAACGCTTCGTTCGACTATGTCGGCCTGAGTGACAGCGAGGCCGAGTTCGGTCGGGCCGAGACGGTTCGTGAGAAGGGCTTCTACATCCTGCCCAGCGAGCTGTTCGTCAACGTCCGGCGCCGTGCCCACCGCGACGAGAACCTGAACGAGACGCTCGCCGCGGCCTTCCGCCACATCGAGGGCTCGGCCGTCGGCAGCGACAGCGAGCACGACCTCAAGGGCCTGTTCGACGACCTCGACGTGAACAGTTCCAAGCTCGGATCGACCGTGGCGAAGCGGAATGAGCAGCTGGCGAAGTTGCTCGATTCCATCGGTGACCTGTCGCTCGGCGACTTCGCCGACAACACGATCGACGCGTTCGGCGACGCCTACGAATACCTGATGACGATGTACGCCTCGAGCGCCGGCAAGTCCGGCGGCGAGTTCTTCACGCCCCAAGAGGTGTCCGAGCTACTCGCCCGGATCACGGTGGTGGGCAAGACCGAAGTGAACAAGGTCTACGACCCGGCCTGCGGGTCCGGTTCGCTCCTGCTCAAGTTCGCCAAGGTGCTCGGCAAGGACAACGTGCGGCAGGGATTCTTCGGCCAGGAAGTCAACCTCACCACCTACAACTTGTGCCGTATCAACATGTTCCTGCACGACATCAACTTCGAGAAGTTCGACATAGCGCACGGCGACACGCTCATCGAGCCGGCCCATTGGGACGACGAACCATTCGAGGCGATCGTCTCCAACCCGCCGTACTCAACGAAGTGGGAGGGCGACGCCAACCCGCTGCTCATCAACGACCCTCGCTACTCGCCGGCTGGCGTGCTCGCACCGAAGAGCAAAGCCGACCTCGCCTTCACGATGCACATGCTCAGCTGGCTGGCCGTCAATGGAACCGCGGCCATCGTCGAGTTCCCCGGGGTGCTGTATCGCAGCGGTGCAGAGCAGAAGATCCGCAAGTACCTGACCGACAACAACTACGTCGACGCCGTCATCCAGCTGCCGCCCGATCTCTTCTTCGGCACGACGATCGCCACGTGTGTGATCGTCCTCAAGAAGTCGAAGTCCGACAACAAGACCCTGTTCATCGATGCCTCCGCCCAGTTCGTCCGTGGTGGCAACAAGAACAAGCTCACTGCTGCCCAGCAGCAGACGATCCTGGACGCGTTCATCGCCCGGGCGGATATCGACCATTTCGCCCGGTTGGTCGACAACGCCGAGATCGCCGAGAACGACTACAACCTCGCGGTCTCGTCGTACGTGGAGGAAGAGGACTTCAGCATCGCCGTCGACATCGTCGAGCTGAATGCGGAGATCGCTCGGATCGTCGCACGGCAGTCCGAGCTGCGATCGGCGATCGACGAGATCGTCGCCGACCTCGAGCGCTCGGATCTTGAGGACGCAGCGCCATGACGGCGACGCCGACGTGGGAGCAGTTCAACGTCCCGGTCCTGACGGTGCTCAGCGACGGGGCGGTGCGCTCGCTCCGGCAGCTTCGCCGTGACGTGGCCGACGCCGT
>CALMLJ010000593.1 GCA_937868025.1 uncultured Acidimicrobiaceae bacterium | reverse complement strand
TGCCCGTTTCACGACGATGCCCGCTTCACGACGATGCTCGCTGCATGATGACTCCCCGGGACCCGGCTCACCCCGGGGCGAGCTTCGACCGCAACATACCCAACGCCGTGATGCAGCTGAACTCGCGCACCTGGTTGCGCCGACCCGGGAGCCGGTACTCCATCGAGGACACGTCGCCGTCGAGGTCGACGGCGACGCACACCGTGCCGGGCGGACGACCCTCGGCCGCGTCGGGACCGGCCACGCCGGTGATGCCGATGCCCACCGTCGAGCCGAGCAGCTTCCGCACGCCCGACGCCATTGCCTCTGCGGCCTCCAGCGTGATGACCGGACCCTCGGGCACCCCGAGGACGTTGAACTTGACCCGCGAGTCGTAGGCCACGACCCCTCCGACGAAGTTCGCCGACGCTCCCGGCACGCCGACGAGACGAGCGGCGACGAGCCCACCGGTGACCGACTCGGCGACCGACAGCGTGAAGCCCCGTTCGGCGAGCAGGTCGAGCACCACGGACTCCATCGTGTCGTCGTCGACCCCGAACACCAGCTCGCCGAGCACCCGGCGGAGGCGAGCCTCCTCCTCGTCGAGCAGGTCGGTCGCCTCGGCATCGGTGGCGGCCTTCGCGGTGACGCGCACCTTCAGACCCTCGATGCCCGACGCCAGGAACGCCAGGGTCGGGTTGCCCAGCTCGTCGAGCTCGACGATCCGGTCGGCGAGCATCTCGGCGAGGCCGGACTCGGACTGGCCCCACGTTCGCAACACGCGGCTGCGGATCACGAAGTCGTCGCCGCTGCGGGCCTTGAGGTCGGGCAGCACCGTACCTTCGACCATCTCCCGCATCTCCCACGGCACGCCCGGAACCGCGTAGATGACCTTGTCGACGGTGTTGCCGTCGGCATCGGTCACGGTCATCGGGGCGACGAGACCGGGGGCGGTACCGGGCTGTTGCTCGATGAACCGTGCACCCTCGGGCCGAAACGCCTGCAGCAGGTTGTTGTCGGGCATGTCACGGCCACGCGACCCGAACATGTGGCGGATCAGATCCGCCTTGTCGGCGTCGAAGACCAGCTCGACCCCGAGGACCTGGGCGATCGCCTGACGGGTGAGATCGTCCTGGGTCGGGCCGAGACCTCCACAACAGATCACCGCGTCGCTGCGCTCGAGCGCTTGGTGGATCGCCTCGACAATTCGAGCGACGTTGTCGCCCACCTTCGTCTGGAAGTGCGTGTCGATGCCGGTGAGCGCGAGCTGCTCACCGATCCACGACGAGTTCGTGTCGATGATCTGGCCGAGGAGCAGTTCGGTGCCGATGGCAACCACGTCAGCGCGCATGGGGCGGAGGCTAGCCCTCCCCCGCGTCTCCCCCCGCCGCTCCGGATGATCGATCGAGCCGAACGGCCGACGATCTCGGATCGCGGTGGCGATCGCCGCCAGCTCCGTCACCTCGGGGAGGTTCACCTGGTCGGCTGGGGGGCGAGTTGGGTCAGGCCGCGTTCGGGACCGTGGAGAACGTCGCGTAGCCGTTGCTGAACCCGTCGATGTCGTCGGTCGGCGCGGGCGTGGTCGACTCGCAGTTGCTCGTGAACAGCTCGCGCCCTCCGGCGTCCGCCGCGGTCGGCACCTCGACGACCCCGCGGATCGAACCGCTCGCGCACGTGGGGATGTTGAGGCTCGTCACGGTCGCCGGAGCGGTTCCGTCGAGGAGGGCCGCTTGGTGCTCTGCCAGCCACTCGAGCACGTACTTCACACCCGACGGGTAGTCCGGCTCGGTCGCCAAGCCCTGGCTCGACGCCAGGGCCGGGATGCCCCGCTG
>CALMLJ010000592.1 GCA_937868025.1 uncultured Acidimicrobiaceae bacterium | reverse complement strand
GAGTGATCCGGCGTCGGCCTGGGGACCGTCTGGCGCTGACCTGCCGGGGCCGGTCCTGTACTGGGCCACAACCGTTGCCACCTGGCTCTGCCTGATGGTCACCATCGCATTCGGAACTGCCCGGGTGGTGCGCCGCAGGCGGCTCGGTCCACTCGGTGTTCGATCGGACGGAGGCCTTGCCCGTGGGAAGGACCTGAAGGCGCTGGCGGTCGGACACCCTGAGTCGGGTCGCCTCACGCTCGGCACAGTCGGGCGGCAGCTAGTCGCTGCTGAGGCTCAGACATCGCTCGCCGTCGTCGGTCCGACAGGATGCGGCAAGACGATCGGGTTCGCGATCCCAAACCTCCTCGACTGGGACGGACCGGTGATCGCCACGTCGGTGAAGGGCGACCTCCTCGACGCGACGCTGAGGGAACGAACGAAGCGCGGCAAGGTCTGGATCTACGACCCCACCGGCGTGACCGGACGCGCCGTCGCTGGCTGGTCACCTCTCGCGGCGTGCAGAGAATGGTCGGGGGCGATGCGCGTCGCTGCTTGGCTTTGCGAAGCGGCGCAACCTCGCGTCGACTCCGTGAACGACGGCGACTACTGGTACACGCAGGCGCGGAAGGCCCTCGCTCCCCACCTCCACGCTGCAGCAGTCGGCAACCGAACCATCGCCGACGTTGTTCGATGGGTCGACACCCAGGAACGCGAGGACATCCGGCTTCTGCTCGAACGCGCCAGCGGCATCGATGACACCGTCGAGTCGATGTTGGACGGTCCGGACGCCGATCGGTGGCGTGATCAGCTTCGCAACGAGGTGCGAGATGCCGAGATCGCTTCGGTCGTGGAATCGTTCCGGGGACCGACGGCAACGGGAGACTCCTGGTCCCAGGGACCGTTCTCGAGCTGGCCTCTGCAGCGCCAAGAGGACGTGCACAATCGCGTCGAGGCAACGCTCAATTCGCTGCTCGCCACCGAGCTCCGCGAGATCGTCGTACGGGATGCCCGTGCCGCGGGAGCGCTCGACCCGCTCATCGCCGTCGAGGCACTCTGGGCGAAGGAGTCGAAGCTCCGATCGAGCATCTATGCGACGGTCGAGAACGTGCTGGCCGGCTACGCCGACCCTGGGGTCGCAGCCAACGCGATGACGAACGACATCGACCTCGACGAGTGGCTGAGCGGTCCGAACACGATCTACGTGTGTGCGACGAGCCACGAGCAGGCGCGTCTCCGGCCAGTGCTGTCAGTGTTGCTTCAGCAAGCCATTCGAACCGCATACGACGCGGCCAACCGGCACGGGGGCGCTCTCGATCATCCTTGTCTGGTGCTCCTCGACGAGGCCGGCAACATCGCACCCCTGAAGGACCTCCCCGGCTACGCCTCGACCGCCCGCAGCCACGGCATCACCTTCGTGACGATCTGGCAGGACCTCGCTCAGATCAAGTCGATCTACGGCGACCGAGCCCAGACCGTGCTGAACAACCACCTGGCGAAGCTGTTCGGCGCTGGAATCGCCGACGAGGCCACGCTCGAGTACGTGAGTCGACTCATCGGCGAGGCACCGACGACCAACGTCAACCTCTCCGGTGACATGCACGGCCCGCGCCGCAGCATCTCCGAGCACACGACCTACCGACGAGTGGCGCCGATCGACGAGCTACGGCGGCTACCGCGAGGATCGGGCCTGTTGATCTATGGCAACCGACCGCCAGCGCGCGTCACGCTCAAGCCCAAGTAGCCATCGCAAGGGCAGGCTGGTGGATATGAAAACGCCGACAGGCGAAGCTGACCACTACAGGCCTGGCCGCAGTACCTGCGATGTAAAAGTGTTCGGCCCGAGCGGACGTGCCGCTGATCGGCTTCCGATCGATCGCCACGACAGTCGCTCCACCGTGAACGTCATGAAAAGCACGTCCGACACAACCGGGGGAAACTCTGGCAGCGGCCGGTCGTCGAACGACCGCCTCTGATCGATGATCAGTCCCTCGGTGTCAGGCCCGAACGTCGCTTCGAATACGTTCTGGGTCGAGTTCATCTCGAGGAGCATCCCCTCTGCATCGTGACCATTCATGACATCGGATGCAACGACAACCACGAGGGGCAGCCCTGTCCGCTCGCAGAGCGAGCGATAGCGACTTGCCTTCTCCCCCACGATCTCGGTGAGCGGAACGTAATCCGTCCACCCTGCCTCTACCGCAGGCACCACGAGATCGGCCGAGTCGATCAGACTCTCGGAGTGAATCCAGAAGGTGTATCCCTTGGCCACGAGTTCGTCGCCGACTGAGCGCTCGGCACTCGCCAAAAACCGAGCGAGTTGTCGAGCGATGTCTTTCTGCGCCCCGTCGTCCGGCGCCGGGACGCGACGAGCATCGCGGACGAACAGGGTCCATCGGGGGTCGAGTCGGCGAACGCGCTCGCGTAGTCGGTTCCAACGCCGCCGCTCGCCAGCGAATGTGTTCGGCCGAGTGGCCACCTCGACCACAATCCCAGGCGTGGAGATCGTCTCGCCGTACCAGTCCGGGGTCTGGCCGTCGAAGTCAGGGTCGTACCGGACTGCGAACCCGCTCGCCCGCAGCAGCGCTCCCACCCCGAGCTCGTTCACCGTGGACTGGAAGAGGTCTTCGCTGCGGAGCCTCGGGACTACCCGCGCAGTGGACCTCTCCTCGAGCAGCGCTACTTCTGCTTCTATCCACGATCGCAGCGGCCGCCTGGCCGGATCTCGAACGAGGAGCTGTTGTGCGGCAGGATCACTTTCGGCACGACGGTCCCACCTCTGCTCCTGACTTGCGATCCACTCGTCGGTGAACACCAGATCCATCCGCCGATCGTTTCAGGATCGGGAGCCACCTGCTGATGTTTGTGCCGCCCCGCCGTCGTGCCGCCGCAATTGCGGCACACGTTCGTCGAACGTCCTCCTACCATCCGGCTATGCCCAAGAAGAAGGTCCGGTTTGCCTTCACCGTCGCTGAAGGCCCGAACCAGGGTCTGACCTCTGGTGGCTGGCGAGTCTGGGCCAACAAAGAGGACACCTACATCGCACCCGCAGGCATGGGGTCGATCTGGAAGGGGTCCCTTCACGGGGACGACGCTTGGCGATGGGCCGTCACGCAGGAGCATCTCTCGTCCGGCGCCGAGCCGGTCTGGACTGAGCCGGATCGGGCGCCTTGGAAGTTCACCCCTACGCCATTCGTAGATGGGCGAAGGCTCGCGTTTGTGATCTGCACAATGAGACACGCTCTCCGTGATCTCCCGATCGACCCGCGGGACATCCAGGTGCCGGTACAAGATCGGTGGGACACGGGAACGCTTGCGATGGTGTGGATGGCGGAACCAGGCGAGTCCATTCCAGACGATCCTTCGATGGTCGGGTACCCGCTCGAACTCGTTAGCGGGCGCAGGGTGTGGGTCACCGTCGCGATCGAGAAGCTGCCATACGACACCGAACAAGAGCCGGGAGCGATCAGCTCAGCAATCCTGATCTCGCCCGATGAAGACCGAGCGCCCGGCCTGACCCACGTCGGTGTGTTCCTTGACGGGTCCTAGCGTTGGAGACCAGGTCACCGAACGCACGCTGCACTCATTGCTCGGCTGGATCCAACTTCGCGTCGCAATCAACACACCACGCGCGAGTGCCCGACATCCACCATGCCTCAGTGCCAACGTCCATCGCGATGTCGCATCGGCCACATACAGTGGCGAACTTCAATGCGATGAGGCGAGATCTACGCTTTGGCGGTGAGGGCGCACGCGGAGCCGGACGCATGAGCTCGAGGTCGTCCCGCCTGCCGCGGAGACGGAGCAGCACCTCGTAGGACCAGCGACGCTGGATCGATCCTTCTTTGGACGGGAACCTGGAAGTCGGCTCGGCCTCGCGTTCCTCGAATAGCCCGCGCGCTGCCTCCGTCGGGACGTCGGTTCGACCGACGCGAGCAAGCAGTCCCTCCTCCCTCAGAACCTTAAGCACAGTGCTCGTCGGAAGAGGTGGACTGACGACCGCGCCCAGGTCGGTCACGCTGATGAACTCCAGCTGAGTCGGGTCCACGTCCTCCGGATCTCCGAGGCCTCGAGTAGCTGGCCGGCCGCTCAGCAACTCCCAGAGCCTGCCCTCGCTGCACCCGGCATGGAGACCTCCGGTGGCGTCCCAGAAGTACGGAACTTCCGCGTCCTCGCACCGGGCCTCGATCGACTCGAACCATTCCGGAATGTCACGGTAGTAGCGGTCGACCTTGGTTCCCGTGAAGTGGGTCCAACCAGTCAGCACGTTGTAGCCGGACATCCCTCCCCTTCCGTTACTCCTTCGTCCGATCGTAGATCGAAGCTGGCCGAGGCCGATTGCGCATAGCGAAGACGTGGAACATGCCAGTGCTCACACAGATGCCCGTGCATCGTTACTCGTCGCCGCTCTCGAGGCGAGTTGGCGTGCGATCCAAGCAGCGAACCCGGGCGTACCCGATGCCGTCATCGTGCTCGGTACGGGTATGGAACGAGGACGGCTGTCGAAGCTCGGCCACTGGTGGGGCGGCCAGTGGATCGCTGATGGCACTCCTCGTGGCGAGGTGCTTCGTATGAGTCCCGTGGAGTGGTGGGGTTTCGGGGAGCGGTTTGGTCCACCATGT
>CALMLJ010000591.1 GCA_937868025.1 uncultured Acidimicrobiaceae bacterium | reverse complement strand
ACCGACGTCGACCTCGTCCTGGTGGGCCCGGTGGGCTGGCACGAGCAGCTCGAGGGCCACATCGAGGGGATCGGCAGCAAGGTCCGCCAGCTGGGCTTCGTCCCGGCCGAGGACCTGCCGGCGTTGTACGCCGAGGCCCGCCTGTTCTGCTTTCCGAGCACCCGTGAGGGGTTCGGTCTGCCGGCGCTCGAGGCCATGGCGCAGGGCACGCCGGTGATCGCCGGTGCCGGCACCGCGGTCGCGGAGGTGGTGGGCGATGGCGGCGTCACGATCGCTCCGCTCGACGTCGATGCCTGGTCCGAGGTGCTGGTGGAACTGCTCGACGACGAGCCGCGGCGGTCGGCGCTCGGCGCGGCGGCGCTGGTGCGCGCCGGCGAGTTCACGTGGGAGCGGTGCGCGGAGCAGATGGCGGCCGCCTATCACGAGGTCGGTGGGTGACCCGCCGGGTCGGCGTGAACCTGGCCTGGCTGGTGCCCGGTGTGGTCGGTGGGAGCGAGGAGGCGACGACGCGCGCGCTCCACGCCGTCGGCGACCTCGCCCCGGCCGCAGGCATCGAGGTCGTCGTCTTCGGGCTGCCGTCGCTCGTCGACGCCCACCCTGCACTCGTCGAACGCTTCGAGTTCCACCCCGTCGGCGCCGCCGGAGGCAACAAGGTGCGCCGCGTCGCTGCCGAGACCGTCGACCTCCCTCGCCTCGTCGCCCGGGCCGGCGTCGACATGGTGCACCACGCCGGTGGTGTGATCCCGCTGACGGCGAGAGGGCGCGTGACGCTCGCCGTGCACGACACCCAGCCCCTCGATCTGCCCGACAACTTCTCGGCCATGAAGCGCCGGTATCTCGGTGCGATGGTGCCGAGTTCGGTCCGACGGGCTGATTTCGTCACCGTGCCGTCCCGATTCGTGCTGGGTCGGCTGGTCGACGGGCTGGGGGCCGACCCCGATCGGATCGCCGTCGTGCCCTGGTCGGTCCCTCGGGTCGTGGCGCCGGCAGCCGGCGCCGGCGCCGAGGTGCGCCGCCGTCACGGTCTGGGAGACCGTCGGTTCGTCCTGTACCCAGCCATTGCCTATCTCCACAAGAACCACGCCGTGCTGCTCGACGCCGTCGCAGCGATGGGTCGTGACGGTGGAGCGCCCGTGGACCTGGTGCTCACCGGTGCCGCCGGCCCGCTCGACGCCGAGGTGGCCGAGCGTGCCGCTGCTCCCGATCTTGCGGGCCGGGTCCACGTGCTGGGTCGGGTGCCGGCCGGCGACCTCGCGGTCCTGCTCGCCGAGGCGGATGCGGTCGCAGTGCCGTCGCGCTACGAGGGCTTCGGGCTCCCCGCCCTGGAGGCGCTCGCGGCGGGTCGTCCCACTGTCGTCGCCGACGCCGGCTCGTTGCCCGAGGTCGTCGACGGTGCGGCGCTCGTCGTCGATCCCGACGATGTCGAGGGATGGGCTGCTGCGCTCCGGATCGCCGTCGACGACCCCGCCGAACGGGCTCGACTTGTCGACGCCGGGCTCGCCGTCGCAGCATCTGGGACGCCCGAGCGCACTGCGACGGCCCTGATCGATGTCTGGCTTCGTTGCCTCGGCGGCGACGAGACACCTCCCCGAACCGTCCGGAACCCGTCGTGAATCTTCTCGTCATCTGTCCCCACTACGCCCCCGACGTCGCCCCCACGGGCGAGGTCATGACCTCGATCGTGGAGGCGCTCGCCGCTCGGGGTCATCGACTCCACATCGTCACGGCACTGCCCTGGTACCGGCACCACCGCATCGACGAGGGGTGGGACCACCGGCTGGTCCAGACGGCCGACACGCCCTGGGGGGCGATCACCCGCCTCCACCCGTTCCCGACCGACAAGTCGAACATTCCGGCCCGCGCCCTCGCGTTCGGGGGCTTCACCGGTGTGGCGACGGCCGTCTCCCTCCGGCCGGGACTGAAGCCCGATGCCGTCCTGGTCATGTCGCCGCCGCTGATCCTCGGGATCGCCGGCTGGCTGGCCGCCCGTCGCTGGCGGGTGCCCATGGTCTTCAACATCCAGGACGTGTTCCCCGACGTCGCCATCGAGGTCGGGGCCATCAAGAACCCCACCGTCATCAAGGCGGCGCGGTGGCTCGAGCGGTTCCTGTACCGCCGCTCCGACGCGGTGACGGTGCTCAGCGAGGACCTCCGGCTGAACCTCGCCGGGAAGCTCGCCGGCCACCGTCCGGAACGGGTCCGGGTCATTCCGAACTTCGTCGACACCGAGCGCATCCGTCCCGCGTCGCGTGCCAACGCGTATCGCGACGAGCTCGGTCTCGGTGACCGGACCGTGGTGATGTACGCCGGCAACATCGGCTACTCGCAATCGGTCGAACTGATGGTGGGCGCCGCCCGGCGATTCGCGGACCGTGACGATGTGGTGTTCGTCGTCAACGGTTCGGGCTCGGGGCGGGCCGCGGTGGTCGAGTCGGCGGAGGGGTTGGACAACATCATCTTCGTCGGGCTCCAGCCGAAGGAACGCCTGTCGGAGGTGCTGGCCGCCGGAGACATCCACACGGTGCTCCTCCGCCGCGGGCTCGCCCGGTCGAGCGTCCCGTCGAAGATGTACTCGATCCTGGCGTCGGGTCGCCCCTGTGTGGCGTCGGTCGACGACGGCACCGAGGTCGCCCGCTCGTTGGCCGCCGCCGACGGCGGTGTGGCCGTGCCGCCTGAGGATGTCGACGCCTTCTGCGCCGCCCTGCAGCCGCTGCTCGACGACGCCGCCGAACGCGAGCGCCTCGGCGCGAACGGGCGTCGATGGGTCGAGGCGTGGGCATCGCCCGAAGCCGTCGCCGAGTCGTACGAGGCGTTGTTCGACGAGCTGTTGGCTCGCTGATCGCCTGCTGCTTCCTGGTTCACGAGTCGACGTGTCCGTCGGCTACCGTGGTCCCGCTATGGCTACGCCTTCCACGTCCAAGAAGATCCAGCGCGTCCAGCAATCCGGTGTGACGCGCCGGGTCGGCCAGCGCCGACCGCTCGGGTTCCCCGCCGCCGTCGTCGCGATCATCGTCGTCGGGCTCGTGCTCGTGTGGTTCGCCCGCGACGCCCGAATCAACGTCGACGGCGACCGCCCCCGCGCCAACCAGGACAAGTGGTACGAGGCGTACGGCCTCTACATCTGCGACTCCTACCAGGCCAACCCGCCGGCGCCCGCCGAGTCGTACGACATCTCGACGCGGGGCAACGGCCTCATCGACGTGTTCCCGTTCTCCGACGCGACCGCAGGCGACAACGCCACGCTCGGCAAGTTCTTCTCGTCGATCGGGTTGAAGGTGACCACCGAGGGAATCACCACCGCCGACGGCACGAAGTACGAGGCCGGTGACGAGTGCGGCGTCGGCAAGAAGAAGACCGACAAGACCGTGGTGAAGTTGTTCGTGTGGCCGCCGCAGGCGTCCGACAAGACCAAGCCCGAGGTCATCACCGACGATTTCGGCGACGTCCGCATCGATGAGGACAAGGGCGCGTACGCCTTGGCGCTCGTCCCCGAGTCGACCGACCAGATCGACCTTCCCGGTTCGGTCTCGAACCTCGCTGATCCCGAGGCGTCGGTCCCGGCCACGACGTCGGCACCGGCGACCACCGTCCCCGGCGAGACCACGGTCGCGCCCGAGACCACCGCCGCCCCGGCGGAGACGACCGTGGCACCGACCACGACGGCCCCGAAGGCGACGACCACGACCGCGAAGGGCTGAGCGTGCGCGCCGTCGTGCTGGTCGGGGGCTTCGGCACCCGCCTCCGACCGCTCACGCTCGATACGCCGAAGCAGATGCTGCCCGTCGTCGACGTGACGATGTTCGAGCGCGTCATCGCCCGCCTCGGGGCCTGCGGCGTCGACGAGGCCGTGGTGTCGCTCGGGTTCCGCCCCGACCGGTTCGTCGAGGCCTTCCCCGATGGCACGTGTGCCGGTGTCGCGCTGCACTACGCGATCGAGTCCGAACCGCTCGACACGGCCGGCGCCATCCGCTTCGCCGCCACCCACGCCGGGGTCGACGACACGTTCATCGTCGTCAACGGCGACGTGCTGACCGATCTCGACTACGCCTGGCTCGTCGACGAACATCGTCGCCTCGGGGCCGAGGCCACGCTCCACCTGATCGCCGTCGACGATCCGTCGCGGTTCGGCGTCGTGGCCACCGATGACGCCGGGCGGGTGCTCGAGTTCGTCGAGAAGCCGGCGCCGGGCACCGAGCCGACCAACCTGATCAACGCCGGTACCTACGTGATGGAGCCGTCGGTCATCGACCGCATCGCCGACGGCCGCAAGGTGTCCGTCGAGCGCGAGACGTTCCCGGCCCTTGCCGCCGCCGGCACGCTCTTCGCCGTGTCGACCGACGACTACTGGATCGACGCCGGCACCCCAGCGGCCTACCTGCAGGCCAACCTCGACCTGATCGACGGTTCCCGGGCCGAGGAACGCGCTGTCGACCCCGCGGCGCAGATCGACGAGACGGCGACGATCACACGGTCCGTCATCGGCGAGGGCGCCGTCGTCGGACCCGATGCCGTCGTGGCCGACTCGATGGTCATGGCCGGGGCACACCTGGGGGCGGGCGTTGTGGTCTCGGGCTCGATCATCGGCCGATCAGCCCAGATCGGTGACCGCAGCGCCGTGACCGCCGGCAGCGTGGTGGGCCACGACGTGGTGCTCGCCGCCGACACCGAACTGACCGGCGCGACGTCGCCGGATCCGTCCACCTGGCAATGACGCCAGCACGATCAGGGCGGAGCCGGGCGGGGAGTCCGTCCGCCGACGAAAGGGATTGACATGCGAGCACTCGTGACCGGCGGGGCAGGCTTCATCGGTTCGACGTTGGTCGATCGGTTGCTCGCCGAGGGCCACGCTGTCGACGTCATCGACAACCTGTCCTCGGGCAAGTTGGCCAATCTCGCCGACGCCCGCGCCAACCGCGACCACGATGTCACGTTCCACCAGATCGACATCCGGGAGCCGGGTGTGGTCGATCTGATCGAGCGGCGCTCACCCGACGTCGTGTTCCACCTCGCCGCCCAGGCCGACGTGCGGGTCTCGGTCGCCGACCCGGTGCTCGATGCGTCGATCAACGTCATCGGGGCCCTGAACGTTCTCGAGGGCACGCGGCGCGCCGGTGCCGACAAGATCGTGTTCGCCTCCAGCGGCGGCACGATCTACGGCGAGCCCGACGTGTCGAGCCTGCCGGTCGAGGAGACCCACCCGCTGCGTCCGGAGTCGCCGTACGGCATCACCAAGCGGGTGTTCACCGACTACCTCACGGCGTACCGGCTCCTGCACGATCTCGAGTTCACGTCGCTCGCCCTGGGCAACGTCTACGGGCCCCGCCAGGATCCCCACGGCGAAGCCGGTGTGGTGTCGATCTTCGCCGGTCGGCTCCTCGCCGGGGAGCCCTGCACGATCTTCGGTGATGGTCAGCAGACCCGCGACTTCGTGTTCGTCGACGACGTGGTCGACGCGTTCGTTCGCGCCGCCACCCGTGGCGGTGGCCTGCTGTTCAACATCGGCACGGGCGTCGAGGTGTCGGTCAACGAGCTGTACACGTCCATGGCTGCGGCCGCGGGCGTGACCGAGCCGGCGGTCATCGCTCCCGCCCGCGCCGGCGAGCTCAACCGGATCGCCCTCAGCGCTGCGAAGGCCAAGATCCACCTCGGCTGGGAGTCGTGGACCACCCTCGACGAGGGCACGAAGGCCGTCATCGACTGGACCCGCGAGACCTCGTCCTGATCGAGGAC
>CALMLJ010000590.1 GCA_937868025.1 uncultured Acidimicrobiaceae bacterium | reverse complement strand
ACCTCCGCTCAGGCTCGCTCCCTCGTCCCTCGGGAGCTTCTTACGCTTCGGTACCTCGGCGATCCCCGCAACTAGTCTGATCCCGCCCCCTATCGAAGGAATCCCCGTGCTGCTGGCGATCGACGTCGGAAACACCCAGACCGTCATCGGGCTCTACAAGAGCGGCGACGAGAGCCACGAGCTCCTCGACCACTGGCGCATCGCCACCAACGCCGTGCGCACCTCTGACGAGTTGGCCTTGATGTTCAGTGAGTTCCTGCTGACCGCCGGCCACGATTGGAAGGTCGACGTGAGCGGCGTCGCCGTGAGTTCGGGTGTCCCGAGTGTCACCTTTGAGCTTCGTCGTATGTGCGAGCGCTACCTCGGGATCGACCCGGTTGTGCTCGGCACGGGCGTCAAGACGGGCATGCCGGTGCTCTACGACAATCCCAAGGAGGTCGGCGCCGACCGCATCGCCAATGCTGTGGGCGCGTTCGACCTGTACGGCGGCCCCACCATCTGCGTCGACTTCGGCACCGCGACAACGTTCGACGTCATCTCCGCGGCGGGCGAGTACCTCGGTGGGGCGATCATCCCCGGCATCGAGATCAGCCTCGACGCGCTCTTCGGGCGGGCGGCCGCGTTGCGCCGCGTCGAGCTCATCGAGCCGCGCAGCGTGATCGGCAAGACCACCGTCGAGTCCATCCAGTCGGGCGTGATCTACGGCTACTCGGCGATGATCGACGGCATGTGCGACCGCATCGAGGATGTGATCGGCGAGCCGACCGTCATCGCGACCGGAGGCCTGGCCGATCTCATCGCTCCCTACGCCGATGCCATCGAGCACGTCGAGCCGTGGCTCACACTGCACGGACTGCGACTGATCTGGGAGAAGAACCGATGAGCACCGACCTGCCGTACGCGGCCGAGGTGACCGACACCGCTGCTGAGCTGGCCCGGAGGTTCGAGGACCTCGAAGCCGGCCAGGAGACCGACGTCGTCGTCGCGATCGCCGGTCGCCTGATGCTGCGCCGGGTGCAGGGCAGGCTCGCGTTCGGCACGCTGGCCGACCACACCGGTCGCATCCAACTGTTCGCCCCGTCGCAGTCGACGCCCGAATTCGAGGCGTTCGGCGCGCTCAGCCTCGGCGACTGGATCTCGGTCAGCGGGATCGTGATGAAGACCCGCAAGGGCGAGCTGTCCGTGCGGGTCGATTCGTGGACCCTGCTCGCAGCGACCCGCCGGTCGTTCCCCGACAAGTGGCACGGCATCACCGACCCCGACACGCGGTACCGGCAGCGCTACGTCGACCTCTGGGTGACCGAGGAGTCCCGCGAGGCCTTCCGCCTGCGCTCGCGCATTGTGTCGCTGACGAGGCGCTGGATGGAGGACCGTGGATACATGGAGGTGGAGACGCCGGTGCTCCACCCCATCCCCGGCGGCGCGCTGGCCAAGCCGTTCGTCACCCACCACAACGCGCTCGACGAAGACCTCTACCTCCGCATCGCGCCCGAGCTGTACCTCAAGCGCCTGGTCGTCGGCGGGTTCCCGCGGGTGTTCGAGATCGCTCGGGTGTTCCGCAACGAGGGCATGTCGCCGCGTCACAACCCCGAGTTCACGATGCTCGAGTGCTACGAGGCGTACGGCGACTACACGGTGCACATGGATCTCACCGAGCAACTCGTTGCCCACCTGGCAACCGAACTGCTCGGCACGACCGAGTTGACCTACGGCGACCGGCCCATCAGTTTGGCGGCACCGTGGCGGCGCGCTCCGATGGCCGAGCTCCTCAGCGAGCAGATCGGCGTCGAGGTCGACGTGCGCACACCCGTCGACGAGCTGCGCAAGCTCTGCGACCAGTACGACACGCCGTGGAAGGACTACTACGGCTCGGGCAAGCTCCTCTTGGAGCTGTACGAGAAGACGGTCGAGGCCACGCTCTGGGAGCCGACGTTCGTCACCGACTACCCCAAGGAGGTGTCGCCGTTGTCCCGGGTGCACCGTGACGATCCGCTGCTCACCGAGCGGTTCGAGGGGATCGTCGCCGGCCGCGAGCTCTGCAACGGGTTCAGCGAGTTGTGCGACCCCGACGACCAGCGGGCGCGATTCGAGGACCAGGCGCGCCAGAACGCCGGCGGTGACGACGAGGCGATGGTGGTCGACGACGACTACCTGCGGGCGCTCGAGTACGGCCTGCCGCCCACGGTCGGTCTTGGCATCGGCGTCGACCGTCTCGTGATGCTGCTGACCGACAGCTCGAACATCCGTGACGTTGTGCTGTTCCCGACGCTGCGTCCCGAACAGGTCACGAACACCGTCGAGAACGCGACCGAGTAGGTCGACGTGGCCGACTCGCCGGCGGCCGTCGTCCTCGCGGGCATCACCAAGTCGTTCGACGGGGTCTCGGTACTGCGGGGTCTCGACCTCTCGATCGCCCCGGGTTCGGTCACCGCGCTGCTCGGGCCGTCGGGCTGCGGCAAGACGACGGCCCTGCGCATCGTCGCCGGACTCGAGGACGCCGATGCCGGCACCGTCGAGATCGGCGGTGTGGTGGCGTCGGGTCAGGGTGTCAACGTGCCGACCGAGCAGCGACGGGTGGGCATGATCTTCCAGAACGGGGCGCTGTTCCCGCACCTGAGCGTCGCCCACAACGTGGGCTATGGCCTGGCGCGGGCCGATCGGAAGGACGGTCCCCGCATCTCCGAGATGCTCGACCTCGTTGGGCTCGCCGGATTCGGCGACCGCCGTCCCGACTCGCTGTCGGGTGGGCAGGCGCAACGAGTCGCGTTGGCACGCGCCCTGGCGCCGGCTCCGGCGGTGGTGCTCATGGACGAGCCGTTCTCGAACCTCGACGCCGTGCTCCGCGCCCGGCTGCGGCGAGAGGTCGGCGAGGTGGTGCGAGCCGCCGGGGTGACCGTGCTGTTGGTCACCCACGATCGTGACGAGGCCTTTGCCGTCGCCGATCGTGTCGCCGTCATGCGTGACGGCGTGATCGTCCAGGAGGGTTCGCCCCGCGACGTGTACGGATCGCCGGCGGACGACTGGGTCGCGGCGTTCGTCGGGGACGTCAGCGAGTGGCCCGGTGGGGCGTTGGTGCGGCCCGAGGACCTCGAGCTCACCGACGTCGGCCGGCCCGGCTCGACCACGGGACGCGTCGTCCGCGAGGAGTTCGGCGGGGCCGACGTCCTCACCACCGTCGTGTTCGACGACAACACGGAGGTCACGGTGCGTTCCCGCTCCCGGGGGCGTCGTCTCGAGCCGGGAGATCGGATCGGCGTCCGCCCCCGCGGTTGAGCCGTGGGGCGAAGGTCAGCGCGCTGCCGCGGCCTCGACGGAGTCGACGAGGTGGGCTGCAGCGGCGCTCAGGCCGTCGACCCCGGGGCCGGAGGGGAACCGATCGAGTGCCTCGACCGCGCGGGCGGCGTGGGAACGCGCCACCTCGACCGCCCCGGTGATCCAACCGCCACCGGCGACGATCTCGACGGCCCGGGCGCGATCGTCGGCGGTCATGTGGTCGGTCAGGAGCGGGCGCAGCTCGTCGCCGGCATCGCTGGCGAGCGCCCGGAGGACGGGGAGGGTGTACACCCCTTCCTCCATGTCGTGGCCGGCAGGCTTGCCGAGCTCGGCCTCGGTCGCGACGAGGTCGAGCACGTCGTCGACGACCTGGAAGGCCATGCCGTAGGCGTGGCCGAACGTGGTGAGCGCCTCGATCTGCTCCGGCGGCAACTCGGCGACGATTCCGCCGATGCGGCTCGCGGTGGCGAGCAGCGCCGCGGTCTTGCCGTCGATCGACCGCAGGTACGCATCCTCGGTGCGGGCGGTGTCGTAGGTGAACCGCAGCTCGAGCACCTGCCCCTCGCAGAGTCGGGCGATGGTCGACGCGAGGAGGCCGGCCACCTCGACACCGAGCGATGATGCGATCTCCGAGGCACGGGCCAGGAGGAAGTCGCCGGCGAGGATGGCCTTGAGGTTGCCCCACTTGGCGTTGACGCTCTCGACGGTGCGGCGCGTGATGGCGTCGTCCATGACGTCGTCGTGGTAGAGCGAACCCAGGTGCACGAGCTCCACCGACACGGCGGCCTTGATGATGTCAGCGGTGGCGACCCCGTCGGACCCCGCGGCGGTCGCCGCGGCGGCGATGCAGAAGCCGGGACGGACCCGCTTTCCCCCGGCCTTGATGAGGTGGCCGGCGATCTCGGTGAGGTACGGATCCTGCGACGTCACCGACGCCAACAGCTCGCCTTCGACCCGGACCAGGTCGGCGCTCATGGTCGGCATGACGTCGAGGGGGTTGGTGGTGACCACGGAACGACGTTAGCCCTCGGGGTGGGAAGGTCCCCAGCCCGCACGCTGGCGGGCACGTGTGACGTGTGTCCAGCACGAACCCGTCACCCCCCACGACGGAAGGAATCGACCCCGGACGCGGTTGTAGGGCAGTGGTTGCCGGTTTGCTGCTGCGCCGATTGTCGGAGGGCACGGTTAGACTGACGCCACGAGTCCGCAGGAGGCACTCAGTGTTTGAACGCTTTACAGATCGAGCCCGCCGAGTCGTCGTGCTTGCCCAAGAAGAGGCACGGCTGCTCAACCACAACTACATCGGTACCGAGCACATTCTGCTCGGGCTGATCCACGAGGGTGAGGGCGTCGCCGCCAAGGCCCTCGAGTCGCTCGGCATCTCGCTCGAGGCCGTCCGTCAGCAGGTCGAGGAGATCATCGGGCAGGGCGGCAGTTCCCCGTCGGGCCACATCCCCTTCACGCCCCGCGCCAAGAAGGTCCTCGAGCTGTCGCTCCGCGAGGCCTTGCAGCTGGGTCACAACTACATCGGCACCGAGCACATCCTCCTCGGCCTCATCCGTGAGGGCGAGGGTGTGGCCGCCCAGGTGCTGGTCAAGCTCGGCGCCGACCTCTCCCGGGTGCGCCAGCAGGTCATCCAGCTCCTCAGTGGCTACCCCGGCCCCACGGGCACGGGCAGCCAGACCCCGGCCGCGCCGGGCGAGAAGGCCAGCACCGGTGGTGGCTCGGGCGACGCCGCCTCGGGTTCGCTCGTGCTCGACCAGTTCGGTCGCAACTTCACCCAGCTCGCTCGCGAGAAGAAGCTCGACCCCGTCATCGGGCGCGAGAAGGAAACCGAGCGGATGATGCAGGTGCTCAGCCGCCGCACCAAGAACAACCCGGTGCTCGTCGGTGAGCCCGGTGTCGGCAAGACCGCCATCGTCGAGGGCCTCGCCCAGGAGATCGCGGCGGGCAACGTGCCCGAGACGCTGCTCAACAAGCAGCTGTACACCCTCGATCTCGGTGCCCTCGTGGCCGGGTCCCGCTACCGCGGCGACTTCGAGGAGCGCCTCAAGAAGGTGCTCAAGGAGATCAAGACCCGCGGTGACATCATCCTGTTCATCGACGAGATCCACACCCTCGTGGGTGCGGGTGCCGCCGAGGGCGCCATCGATGCTGCGTCGATCCTGAAGCCGATGCTCGCCCGCGGCGAGCTGCAGACGATCGGTGCCACGACCCTCGACGAGTACCGCAAGCACCTCGAGAAGGACGCCGCCCTCGAGCGTCGTTTCCAGAAGGTGGTCGTCGACGAGCCGTCGGTCGCTCACACCATCGAGATCCTCAAGGGCCTACGCGAGCGCTACGAGAACCACCACCGGGTCACCATCACCGACCAGGCGCTGGTGGCGGCCGCCAACATGGCCGACCGTTACATCTCCGACCGCCAGCTGCCCGACAAGGCGATCGACCTCATCGACGAGGCCGGCGCCCGGTTGCGCATCCGCCGTCTCCAGAGCCCGCCCGACTACCGCGAGCTCGAGAGCGAGATCGCCGAGGTCACCCGCTCCAAGAAGGAAGCCGTCGAGAAGCAGGACTTCGAAGAGGCCGGCCGTCTCCGTGACAAGGAGAAGGAGCTGCTCGCTCAGAAGGAAGCGAAGGACGTCGAGATGAAGGCGTCGGGCGTCGACCTGTTCGACGAAGTCGACGAAGAGGCCATCGCCGAGGTGCTCTCGCTGTGGACGGGTATCCCCGTCTACAAGCTCACCGAGGAGGAGACGGCCAAGCTCCTTCGTATGGAGGACGAGCTCCATCGTCGGGTGATCGGTCAGAACGAGGCCATCAAGGCCGTCAGCCAGGCCATCCGTCGTACCCGCGCCGGCCTCAAGGATCCCAAGCGTCCGTCCGGTTCGTTCATCTTCCTGGGCCCCTCGGGCGTGGGCAAGACCGAGCTCGCCAAGACGCTTGCCGAGTTCCTGTTCGGCGACGAGACGTCCATGATCACGCTCGACATGTCCGAGTACATGGAGAAGCACACGGTCAGCCGCCTCGTCGGTTCGCCCCCCGGCTACGTCGGCTACGAAGAGGGCGGCCAGCTCACCGAGGCGGTGCGCCGCAAGCCGTTCTCCGTCGTGCTGTTCGACGAGATCGAGAAGGCCCACCCCGACGTCTTCAACACGCTGTTGCAGATCCTCGAAGAGGGCCGTCTCACCGATGCGCAGGGTCGTTCGGTCGACTTCCGCAACACGGTGCTGATCATGACCTCCAACCTCGGCACCGCGGATCTCCGCAAGGCCGTCGTGGGCTTCTCGCAGCGCAACGACGCCATGTCGTACGAGAAGATGAAGGAGAAGGTCAACGAGGCGCTCAAGGCGCACTTCCGGCCCGAGTTCCTCAACCGCATCGACGAGACGATCGTGTTCAGCGAGCTCTCCAAGCCCGAGGTCACCCAGATCGTCGACTTCATGATCGCCCGTGTGGGTGTCCAGCTGTCGGGTCAGGGCATGGGCCTCGAGATCACCGAGGCCGCCAAGTTGCTCCTCGCCGATCGGGGCTACGACCCCACGATGGGTGCCCGGCCGCTGCGCCGTGCCATCCAGCGTCTGGTCGAGGATCCGCTGTCGGAGAAGCTGCTCTGGAAGGAGTTCCGCGCCGGCCAGATCATCCGGGTCGACGTCGCTCCCGACCCCGATAAGGAAGGCGAGCAGATCTTCACCTTCGAGGGTCTCGAGGGTTTCGTGCCTCCGACCGTCGGCGATGTGATCGAGGCCGAGCTGGCCGCCACCGGTGGTGGCGAGCCGGTCGCCGACGCTCCCTGATCGTCGTCCGATTCCGGTTGTGCCAACGGCGCCCTTCGGGGCGCCGTTGCGCGTTCCGGTGACCGATGCAGCCGGCGGTGGCCGGTAGCGTACGTCCGGTGTTCCGGCCCGTTCGCGTCCTCGTTCCCCTTCTCTTGGCACTCAGTGTCGTCGGATGCCGGGCCCGCGCCGACGTGTTGGTGGCCGTGGAGCCCGACGGCTCGGGCACGGTCACGGTCACGGTCACGCTCGACCCCGACGCGGTGGCCCAGGTCGGCGACGTGGCCGCCGCGGTGAAGGTCGACGACCTGCGGTCCGCCGGGTGGTCGGTGAATCCACCCGGGCTCGTCGGCGATGACACGGTGGTGTCGCTGAGCAAACCCTTCGCCGAGGCGAGCCGGTTGGGCGCAGTCCTGGAGGAGCTCGGGGGGCCTGACGGTCCGTTCCCGGGGTGGAAGCTCACGTCGTCCAACTCGTTCACCGTCTCGTCCTACGAGCTGACGGGCAAGATTCGACTGACCGGTTCGCTCGACCAGTTCAGCGACGGCGAGGTCGCCGCGGCGCTCGACGGGTTCGCCACCGGGCGGAGTCCCGAGGAACTGACTGCGGCGCTGCAGGCCGACCCCGAAGCCTTGACGCTGGGAGTGGCGGTGAAGCTGCCAGGCGATCTCGACGACGTATCGGGGCTCGACCGCACCGATCCCGCCCCGAACGTCGCGGCCGAGCTCTTCTTCCTGGGCGACGGGCGAGCGGTCGATACGGCCGTCGAGCTCAGGTCCAGCTCGACCGACCGGTCCGCCGTGCTGTGGGTGATCCTCGGTGGCGGGTTGATCGTCGCGTCCGCCCTGCTCTTCGTCGCCGGACGCCAGCAGGCCCGGCGACGGCGTGGTCGTCGTCCCGCCGCCGCGGAGTAGGGCGGTGCTTCGGCGCCAAGCGATCCTCATCCCCGGTGGCGCTCTTGTCGGTCTGACGGCGGGAGCGGCGTCGGCCGGCTTCCTCCGCTCCCTCGAGTGGGCGACCGAGGCTCAGGCCTCGAACACGTGGCTGCTGTGGTTGCTGCCCGTCGCTGGCGCAGCGATGGCGACGTTCGCGGCGAGGTACGGCGGCCGTGCGTCGGCGGGCAATCGGCTCACGATGACGCAGATCCACGCGTTCGGTGACGGCGTCCCCCTGCGGATGGCGCCGCTCGTCTACGTGGGAACGATCGTCACCCACCTCTTCGGCGGGTCAGCGGGGCGTGAGGGCACCGCCCTCCAGATGGCGGCGGGGCTCACCGACGGCGTGGGTGCGCGCCTGCGCGTGTCGTCGGAGGATCGCCGGTTGCTCCTGATCGCTGCGCTCGCTGCCGGCTTCGGGTCGGTGTTCGGAGTGCCGTGGGCCGGGATCGTGTTCGCGGTGGAGGTCGCGCCGACGGCGTGGCGCCAGCGGGTCGTCGCCCTGCCGGCCGTCGTGGTGGCCGCGGTCCTCGGCGATCGGGTGGTGGGCTGGCTCGGGGTCCACCACACCGCGTATCCGGAGATCACCGGCGTCCGCTGGCGCGACGCGTTGATCGTCGCGCTGGTCGCACCGGCGTTCGGCATTGCTGCGTGGGGCTTCATCCGGCTGACCGAGGGAATCAAGGAGCAGTTGACGTCCCGCCTCGAGGTGCCCGCCGTTCGGGCGCTGGTGGGCGGGGCGGTCGTGATCGCGCTGACGCTGCTGGTGGGCAACCGCGACTACAACGGGCTCTCGTTGCCGCTCTTGGGACGGGCGTTCGGCGTCGTCGACATCGGGTTGGGCGTGTGGGCGCTCAAGCTGTTGTTCACCGCCGTCACGGTCGGGTCGGGCTACGCCGGCGGTGAGGTCACGCCGCTGTTCGTGATCGGTGCGACGTTGGGGGCGGCGGTCGCGCACGCGACCGGCGGGCCGGTCCTCGTGTTGGCGGCGGTCGGGATGATGGCCACGTTCGGCTCGGCGGTGAACGCGTCGACCGCGTGTGTGGTGATGGGCATCGAACTGTTCGGCTGGGGTCCCGTGGTGCCGCTCGTCGTCGGGTGTGGCATCGCTCGCCTGTGCTCGTCGGGCCGCACGCTGTACGCCCATGAGGCGGTGCCGGTCGAGGCCGAGTTGCTCTGAGGGCGGCGCTCGACGCGTCAGGTGTCGCGTCCGGGAGCCGGCAGGATGTGTCAGCACGAACAGATGTTCGTACCATCCGCGCTCGGTGTCAGCGGTGCTCGGTAGGTTCTGAGCCATGGCCCTGACGACCTCGCAACCCCGTCGCAAGACCCGCTACGCCTGCATCGAGTGCGGCACCGGCGCCCCCAAGTGGTCGGGCAAGTGCGACGGCTGCGGCGAGTGGAACACGATCGTGGAGGAGCCGGTCGACGCCGACCCCGTGGTCGTCGTTGCTCCCGCGGTGCCGGCCCGCCCGATCACCGAGGTGTCGTCGCTCGACGCCAACCCGCTGCCGACGGGCATCGCGGAGTTCGACCGGGTGCTCGGCGGTGGCCTCGTGCCCGGGTCGGTCACGCTCGTCGGCGGCGAGCCGGGTGTCGGCAAGTCGACCCTGCTCCTCCAGGTCTTGGCCGCGCCGGCGCGTTCGGGCGCCACGGTGCTCTATCTGTCGGCCGAGGAGTCCACGCAGCAGGTGCGGCGTCGGGCCGAACGGTTGGGTGCACTGCACGAGCGGCTGTATCTGGCCGCCGAGACCGACCTCGCCCGCGTGCTCGGCCATGTCGACCAGCTTCGGCCCTCGGTGATCGTGATCGACTCGATCCAGACGGTGTTCGACCCCGAGTTGTCGTCGGCGCCCGGTTCGGTCGGGCAGGTGCGACAGTGCGCCCATCGCCTGGTTCGCTTGGCGAAGGAGCGCGACATCGCCGTCATCCTCGTCGGGCACGTCACCAAGGAAGGCGCGTTGGCCGGTCCTCGGGTGCTCGAGCACGTGGTCGACACGGTGCTCTCGTTCGAGGGTGATCGGCACCACACACTGCGAGTCGTTCGGGCGACCAAGCACCGGTTCGGGTCGACCCAGGAGCTCGGCCTGTTCGCCATGGGCGAGGGCGGCCTCGAGGCGGTCGCCGACCCGTCGGAGATGTTCCTGGCCGATCGGCGGCCCGGCATCGCCGGGTCGGTCATCGTTCCGACGCTCGAGGGGCACCGGCCGCTCGTGGTCGAGCTCCAGGCGTTGGTCGCGGCGAGCGGGGGCGGCCACCCGCGCCGTTCGGTCACCGGCGTCGATCCCGGTCGGGTCGGGTTGCTCCTCGCCGTGCTCGAACGACGTGTCAACGTGCCAGTGCTCGGGCTCGACACCTACGCCATGGCGGTGGGCGGTGCCCGTGTCACCGAGCCGGGCGCCGACCTCGGGTTGGCGTTGGCAATCGTGTCATCCGCGACCAACGTCGCAGTGCCGGCCGACGTCGTTGCGGTCGGCGAGGTCGGCCTGGGCGGCGAGCTTCGGTCGGTCGGCGGCATCGAGCGACGGCTCGCCGAGTCGGCCCGCCTCGGCTTCTCACGAGCGATCGTGCCGCGTTCGACCCCCGAGGTCGACGTGGGCCTGCAGGTGCTCCGCGTGCCCACCGTTCACGCCGCCGTCGACCTCCTGGGCCTGCGGGAGTGACACCGGTGCCGGTCGTGGGCGCTCCCACGTTCGGAACGTCCTCACCATCGGAACGAGCGCCAGGCCGGGCAGTACGAGCCACAGCGGACGTCGGAGCCACCATTGGGCGGTCGCCTCGTCGCCGAGCTCGCCACCGAGCGCTTCCACGACGGCGACCGCAGCCACGTAGGCGGTCATGTGCCAGAGGAACACGGTCATGATCACCGAGTTGGCGGCGATCACGGCGCGCCACGGGCCCCGTCGCGCCAACCACCGGTTCGCTGCCGGCCGCAGGAGGAGGGCGACGCCGAGCTGGAACACCGCGAGACACGCGATCGCCGCCGTCGGGGGGTTGAGGTTGCTGAGTCGCGCTCCCGGAGTGGCCACCATCGACGCGGGGTACGGGCCCCAGGTCGTGAGGACGGCGAGGCCGGTGAGGGCTCCGGTCGTGAGGACGGCGAGGCGTCGGCGTGACCAGGTCGTGAACGTCCCGTCGGCGTACCAATACCCGAGCTGGTGCGCGAACACGAACACCAGACCGCCGTTGAGGTAGCCGACGGCGGGTGCGTCCAGATGGAACCGACTCACGTCGACGAGGGCGATCGCTGCGGCGAGCGCAACGATGGTCGAGCGCGGTGCCCGCTCGTGCAGGGCGGCACTGAGCGGCGCCAGTGCGACGACACCGGCGTAGACACCGAGGAACCACAGCGGCACGAACACGACCGTTCCCCAGTGGAGGACGCCCGTGTACCCGGGCACGAGCGCCCGCCCGGCGACGTCGAGGACGACCCACGTCAGCGCGAGCGGTACCACCGGGCGCAGGAGGCGTTCCATGCGAGAGCGCACGAACTGGCCCGCGGTGCGCCCCGCCGTTCGGTCCGACGTCAGCGATACGAAGTTCGCGTACCCGCCGACCACGAAGAAGACCGGGATGACCTGGAGCACCCAGGTCGCCATCCACCCGGCGGGCACGTCCTCGATCGGGTTCGGCATCGACAGACGGCCGGATGCGGTCCAGTGGGTGACGG
>CALMLJ010000589.1 GCA_937868025.1 uncultured Acidimicrobiaceae bacterium | reverse complement strand
GGCAGGGTGATCTCGGCGCCGTGCAGCACGAGGCCGTAGGGCCGGTCGAGGGCGGGACCGGTGGCGCCGAGCGGGAGTGCCGGGTCGAGCACGACCAGATCGGCCTCCACCTCCGCCGCCAGCCGGTTCACCTGTCGGATCAGGGCCGGGTGGGGCAACAGGACGGGGTCTCGGGTGCGTCGGATCTCGAACGGCGCGGCGGCGTCGAACTCCGCCGCCCCGGCGTGGGGCGTGGCCAGCACGGTCACGGCGTCGGGGTCGAGTCGGCGCCACAGCTCCCACAGGTACGTCTGGATGCCACCCACCTTCGGCGGGAAGTCGTTGGTGACCAGCAGGTGCCTCACAGTTGGCGGATCCTAGATCGGTGGGCAACGCCCCCTCCCCTCAGCCGCTCCGCCGCCCACGCGGCGTGCTCAGCGACGATCGGGTCGTCATCCCGACGGTGCCGTTCGACGCACTCGGCCACGTCGGGGTCGGCGCTGCGACCGCTGTTGCCCAGGACCACGAGGAGGTTGCGCCGGATCACCCGAGCGTCGCGACCGGGGACGTACCAACGGGCGCAACGTTCGAGCAGCGCGGCGTCGTCGAGCGCGAGCAGCTCCAGGACGTCGACGTGGTGACCGGGGTCGGTCTCGACGGGCCAGGGGTCGGTGCGGCGCGACCGCAGCTCGATGGTGCGGTTCGGTGGACAGACCTCCTGGCAGTCGTCGCAGCCGTAGATTCGGTCGCCGAGCGCGACGCGGTGCTCGACGGGGAAGGTGCCGGGCGCCTGGAGGAGCCACGCCAGGCAGCGACGGGCGTCGACGACGCCGGGCGCGACGATGGCCCCGGTCGGACACCCGTCGAGGCATCGAGTGCAACCGCCGCACCCGTCGGGGACGGGGGCCGCCGGCGCCGCGATGACGGCGTCGGTCACGACCGAGCCGAGCACGAACCAGCTCCCCTGCCCCGGCACCAGGAGCAACGAGTTCTTGCCGTACCACCCGATGCCGGCGCGCCACGCGGCCTCGCGGTCGACGATGGCGTTGTCGTCGGCCACGACGACGGCGCGATGGCCCATCGAGCGCAGCTCCGCGGCGACGGCCCCGAGGCCCTCACGCAGGCGGCCGTAGTGATCGGCGGTGGCGTACCGGGCAACCCGCGCCTGCGGTCGACCGGTCGGGGCGTCGCCGACCGTGCCGAGGGTGTCGTCGACCGACTGCGCGTAGCCGCGGGCCGCGACCACGAGCGACGCGGCGTTGCGCAGCACCCGGCGGGGGTCGGACGAGCGGGCCGGGTTGCGGAACGTGAACTCCATGGTGGCGGCCGTGCCCGTCCGTCGACCGGCCTCGAGCCGGCTGCGGACGCTCGTCCACTCCCGCGCCGGGCACGAGCCGATGTGGTCGAGGCCGTGGGCGCGTCCCACCTCGAACAACGCGTCTCGTTCGGGGCCCGTCAGCGGGGTTCGGACGGTCACCGACGGCGGCGGGGGGCTCGGTCGTCGTGCCCCAACGCGGACGCCAGGAGGTCGGTGCCGACGAGCGGTCGGCCGTGCCCCGGCAGGAGGACGTCGACACGAAGGCTGCGGAGCCGGTCCTCGGTCGCCGCCGAGGCCGGCCCGTCGACGTACTCGGGGTTGAACCACGCCCGCCCGCCGACGGTGAGCACCGCATCGCCCGAGGCGAGCGTCCGCGATGCCTCGTGGTAATAGACGGTCGAGTCGTCGGTGTGGCCCGGGGCGACGATCGCCACCCAGTCGGGTGCGCCCTCCAGGCGGTCGCCGTCGGCCACCCAGGTGGGCTCGTCGACCGGGAGCGCGAACGCCCCGACGCCGTACCCGACGCGAGGCCCGCGGGCCGCTTCTGCGAGCGCTCCGATCGAGAACGGCTGGCTCCGCATGACCGGCAGGATCTTCGCGACGGCGCGGGGGCCGGGGGTGCGCGGCACCTCGCCCCCGGCATAGGCACGACCGCGCTCGGGAAGCAGCACTGCGCCGCCGGCTCCGCCCGACGTGAGGGCCGGGAGGCCGGCGACATGGTCGGCGTGCAGGTGCGTCGCCGCGACCGTGGGGCCGACATCGTCGCGGGCCCACGACGGGCCTCGCTCCTGGGTCAACCAGCCACTCACCGCATGGGCGTGGCTCGGGAGCCCGACATCGACCACCAACGGCCTGCCCGCTCCACCGTCGGGAACGACGTAGCAGTTGTAGATCCACCGGGAACGGACGACCGCTCCCCCGTCGCCCACGGCCTGCCACTCGGTCACCGCCGGCAGTCTACGGGTACTGCGTCGGGCGAGCCCCGCCCGCGGTGCGGTGGCGGACCTCGGGCACGAGCCCGGAGGCGGCGAGGCGGCGCAACGCCCGGTGCTCGTCGAGATCGAGGACGACCGCGTCACCGGCGTCACGCGAACAGATGAAGGTGACGACGCAGTCTTCGCACGCAGCGCTGTGGCGCATCGAGCAGTCGTCGCAGCTGATCCGAAGTGATTCCATGCCGCCATCCTGACGACGACCGCTGACA
>CALMLJ010000588.1 GCA_937868025.1 uncultured Acidimicrobiaceae bacterium | reverse complement strand
GGCTGGCATGCTGGCGGGCATGGACCTGCGCCACGGAAGCACCACCGCCACGATCGACCTCGACGGCGGCCGGCTCGCCTCGCTCCGGCCCCGCGGCATCGAGGTGCTCGTGACCGAGGGGGAGCGCCCGACCCGTTGGGGGTCGTTCCCGATGGTGCCCTGGTGCGGCCGGCTCCGCGACGGTCACCTCGAGTTCGAGGGCGTCGGCTACGACCTGCCGTTGACCAGCCCGCCGCACGCGAACCACGGCATCGCGCACCTGCAGCCGTGGTCGGCGGTGAGCGCAGGTGACGCCACGTGCGTGATCCGCACCGAGCTCGGTGAGCCGTGGCCGTTCGGCGGCCATGTCGTGCAACGATTCGAATTGGACGACGCGCACCTGACGGTGACCGTCGAGGTGCACGCCCGCCACCGCCCGATGCCGGCGATGGCAGGGTGGCATCCGTGGTTCCGGCGTGACCTCGGGGTCGGTGAGCCGGCCGAGCTCGTGCTCGACCTGTCGTCGGCCTCGATCCACGCGGTGGGCGAGGACGGCATCCCGACCGGCGAGCTGGTGCCGGTGCCGCCCGGCCCGTGGGACGCGTCGTTCGTGGGCCTCGGTGCCGACCCGATCGTCCGCTGGGCCGGGGCGCTCGAACTGACGCTCTCGTCGTCGTTCGACGACTGGGTGATCTTCACCCGCCCCGAGCATGCCCTGTGCGTCGAGCCCGAGAGCGGTGCACCCAACGACATCAACCGCGTCCCGCACGTGGTGCTGCCCGAGCAGCCCTTGGTCGGCACCATGACGCTGTCCTGGAGTGGCCTCGGCCACCTTCGCTAGGTACGTCGCTTCGCTCCTGCTATCGCTCCGGTACCTCGGCGGGTTCTGGGTCGCCCTCGACTGACCACCGCTGCGGTCAGACCAGGGCGGACCCCTCGTGGGAGAGCGCCACGAGGCGTTCGATGAGTTCGGCCTTGCGCTCGTCGGCCGTCTCGTTGTCGCCCTGGCACGTGCCGGCGGCGTGGTGGCCACCACCGCCGTAGCTCAACATGAGCTCACCGATCTCGACGGGGTTGCGACGATCGAAGATCGACTTGCCGACCGTGTACACCGTGTTCTGCTTCTCCCGGCCCCACATCACGTGCATCGAGATGTCGCACTGGGGGAACATCGCATAGACCACGAACCGGTTGCCGGCGAAGATCGTCTCCTCGTTGCGCAGGTCGAGCACCACGAGGTTGTCGTGCACCTCGGCGACGCGGGCGATCTGCTCGCGGAACAGCTGGTGCTGTGATCGGAAGAGGTCGACGCGTTCGGCGACGTCGGGCAGGGCGAGGATCTCCTCGATGCTCATGTCGCGGCAGCAGTCGATGAGGTCCATCATCAACGCGTAGTTCGAGATGCGGAAGTCGCGGAAGCGGCCGAGGCCGGTGCGTGCGTCCATGAGGAACGAGAGCAGTTCCCAGCCCTGGGGGTCGAGGATGTCGTCCATCGAGAAGCCGGCGGAGTCGGCCTTGTCGACCGCTTCCATCATCTCGTCGCTGATGTTCGGGAACCGCTCCTTGCCGCCGTAGTAGTCGTAGACGACCCGGGCGGCGGACTTGGCGTCGGGCTGCAGGATGTAGCCGGGCGTGGGGATCCCGGAGTTGCGGAGCGCCTCCGAGGCGTGGTGGTCGAAGCAGAGTCCACAGCCGGGCACGTACGGCAGGTTGGTGAGGATGTCGCGTTCGGTCACCTCGACCTTGCCGTCCTGGACGTCCTTGGGATGGTGGAAGTCGATCTCGCCCAGGATGCCCATGTCCTTGAGCAGCACGGCACAGACGAGCCCGTCCATGTCGCTGCGGGTCAGAAGTCGGTAGGTGTGATCGGTCATGGTGGTCTCCCCGGGAACTGGCTCGGTCGCGGCGGTGGCCGGACCCATGGTCGTTTCATCGGCACGGGGGCCTCGATCGTTAACCGAACGGCGTTCGGTTTCCGCCGGATTTGCCGGTGCCCGGCGGAACTAGCGTGGCCGCATGCAGACCCGGGAATCGACGTTGCGCGGCGGCCGAGGGGTGACCCTCCACACGGTGGTGTGGGAGCCCGACGATCCGTCGACGGTGGTCGCCGATGTCGCGCTCGTCCACGGGTACGGCGAGCACTCCGGCCGGTATGTCCCGGTCGCCGAGGTGTTGACTGCAGCCGGCCTCCGCGTCTCGGCCCTCGACCTCCGTGGCCATGGACGGACCGTGGGGCTGCGTCGCGGCGACATCGACGACTTCGACACGCTCGTCGACGACGTGTCGGCCTACGTCGACACGGTGCGCACCGACCTGCCGCTGTTCGCGTACGGCCACTCGATGGGGGGCCTCGCGGTCGTCCGCCTGGCCGAACG
>CALMLJ010000587.1 GCA_937868025.1 uncultured Acidimicrobiaceae bacterium | reverse complement strand
GCGCCCCGCAATGGCCTGATCTCGGGATGCTTCCCGCTCGACGACTTCTACAAGGATCGCCCCGAACGAATCGAGCTCGCCGAGATCAAACGACGACTGCGGTCCGCGACCTGATCCGGCTCACCGCCCGGCCTTCAGGTGTGCACCGACAGGATGTCCATCCCCTCGGAGCGGAACGGTGCTCGATCGATGAGTGCGTCCTCGCCACGGCCGGTGCGCACCCCCGGCACCTGATCACCGACGAGTTCGTAGGCGGTCACATCGGGCAGATCCGGCAACTCCAAGATCGGCGAGGACACCTTGCCCGACTCCGGATCCAAGGTGACCACCACCAGGTCAGCGCCACCAGCGTCGTTGAACGGTCGCCGCTCGACGATGTAGCGGCCAGCCGGATCGAAGCCGAGGAGCGCCGCGGCGTCTCCGTCGACGCGCGGCAAGGCCCCTGCTGAGCTGCCGTCGGTCCGAACAACGAAGAGGTTGGAGAAATCGCAACACTCCTCGGTCACGATCACGGCCTGCCCGTCGGGCGACCACGACTCGATCCGATACCACGCAGTCCCGCCATCAGCGGTCCCGTCCGGCCCGATGTCCAACGGCGTTGAGAAGACCGTCGTGATCCGTTCGGAGTCGATGTCCAAGACCCGCACCGCTTGCAGGCCCAGGCCGTCGCCGTCGCCATCCGGCGACACGACGACGACGGCGAGAGAACGCCCATCGGGCGACAGGCGCACGCTTCGCACGAACGGGAGCGACGTTCGCTCGGTGCCGTCAGGCGCCACGATCATGAGCTGGCCAACCCACTCCGGATTGTCGCCCAACACGGCGAGATACGCCGTACCGTCGGGTGCCAGATCCATGTCGAGGAACGGGCTCTGCGAGCCGGCGACGGCGGGTCGCTCCTCAACGGTGCGGATCACCGCACCGGTCACTCGATCTGCGAGCTCGACGACGACCGTCCCGGCAGCACGGTCGAGTCGTTCGACGAGCACCGCCGCGCCGTCGGCGACACCGACGACCGTTGTGACCGACGCCGGGCTCGGCGCCGTAGCGGTGGACGGAACCGTCGGGACCGAGGTCGGTGACGTTGGACGAACGGCCGGTTCCTCGATGCGGACCGACGAATCGTCGTATCCCGCGACGAGCACGCCGGCGATCACCGCTGCCACCGCAGCCGCTGCCGCGATCGCTGCAGCGACGTTTCGGCGACCGCGTTGCCTCGACCGATCCTCGGCGGCGACACGCCGACGCAGCACGTCGAGATCGATCGCCGACGGCGGCAGTGCCTTGGCGATCCCGGCGATGACCTCGGACAGTTCTTGGTCGTTCATCGCTCTCCCTCCAGCTCGGCGGCCAGTCGACGACGGGCGCGATCGAGGTTCGTGTTGACGGCGGTGCGGGAGATCCCGAGGATCTCGGCGATCGAGGCCTCGGTCAGATCCTCGTAGAACCGCAGCACGACGCACTCACGCTGACGCGTCGGCAACCCTTGGACGACCCGCCACACCCGACGCTGCTGATCGCCGATCAACGCGCCTTCGATCACCGGGTCGGTCGACCCCTCGGCGCCGGGCATCGGCCGCATGCGTACAACACGACGACGGTGGGCGTCCCGCACACCGTTGACGACGGCTCGCCGGAGGAACGCTCGAACGTCTGCAACGCCGACGAGCTTGTCGTGCGTCCGGACGAACACCGTCGCCACGACTTCATCGGCAGCGTGGTGGTCGCCGGTCAGGAACGTCGCGAGGCGGACGAGGTCGGCGTGGTGGTCACGGAATGCCGACTCCCACCCGGCCTTGGCCAGTTTCACGTCCACCTCCCCTACCCCAACGTTCGATCCCATGCGGATTCCTCTCGTCCGATCGGCGGCTCGATGCCACCGGACGCGATGTACGACGCAGCAGCACCACGAATTGACCACACGGGGGATTGACGGGCCAGATTTCGTTCTTCACATTGGGTCCGACACGACGGGCCTGGAAGCCCGTCTGG
>CALMLJ010000586.1 GCA_937868025.1 uncultured Acidimicrobiaceae bacterium | reverse complement strand
ACCGGTTCTTGATCTTGATGGCGCGGGTCTCGACGTACTTGTAGCTCGGGTAGGCCACGAGGAACGGCAGGCCGACGGCGACCACGATCCACACCGGCCGAGGGATCACACCGCCGAGCCCGTCTCGATCGAGCCCGAGTGGGCCGTGGATGAGCTCCTGCACGGGAACGTGCCAGAGGTAGAGGCTGTAGGAGAGGAGCCCGCCGGTCCACACGAAGAACTTGGTGGAGAGGAAGCGGTTCGGGAGCCAGTCGGGGAGGCGGAAGGCGCACAGCGTGATGGTCACCATCGACCACGACGCAGCGGTGTTGCCCCACTGGAACCAGTAGAAGCCGGTCGGCCGGGTGCCGCTCGCCAGGAGGTCACGGAAGTGGTCGGGCACGTACTCGTGGTTCCATCCGAGCGTGCGCATGAGGCCCGTCGACGCCCACACCGAGAAGAACAGGACCGGAATCGCGGCGTAACCGGCCGCACCCAGGATCTTCTTGGTGCGTTCGGGCACCTCGGCGGGGATGTGCGCCGACACGATGGCGCCGATCATCCCGACCATCAGCGAATCGGGGCGTTGGAGCCAGACGGCACCGGCGACCTCCTTGAGGGGGCCGGCGACAACGAACAGGCGGGACAGCTGCACGGCGGCGAGTAGCCCCACCAGCAGCGCGGTGACCGTCCGGATCCGGCCCTTGACGATGAAGATGAGGGCCACGAGCCCGATGGCGAGGTAGAACTGCTCCTCGATCGACAACGTCCAGAGGTGGTCGATCCACGGACCGTCGTTGGCCGGGTATACGAGGTTGTGCACGTAGAACGCGGAGGCGACCACCTCCTTGGCGAGGGCGCTCAGCGTCTGCACCGGTGTGTTGTGCCCCATCACCTTGACCAGCACCCCGACCACGACGCTGCCCGCCAACATCACGTAGAGGGCCGGCAGCAGCCGGAGGATGCGACGGGCGTAGAACTTCCGGACGTCGACGCGGCCGGTGTCGCGGTGCTCCTGCAAGAGGAGCGTCGTGATCAGGAACCCAGAGATCACGAAGAAGACGTCGACGATCGCCGAGAACGAGAGTGTGGCGTCGGGCAGGGCGTGTCCGGCCATGACACCGATCACACCGAAGCCCCGGATGCCGTCGAACGGGGCGACGTGGCGCAGACGCGGGGCCTTCGACACCCACCCGCGTTCGATCACTTGCGGCACACCACCCTCGTTTCCACCCCGATTCCGGAGAGGTCAGCGTACGTGTTCGCTCCCCGAGATGGTGACGATTCCGTCTCGGGATCCCAGGTCAGGACATTTTTCAATACATCGTCTAAACTGCATCCGCTGCCGGGCGGGCACGTGCACAGCAGTGCAGACGAGGACACGAGGAGATGACATGCCGAGAGTACGTTGGATCGCGGTGGTTGCCGCCATGCTGGTGGCGACCGGCTGCCCCGCCGACTCGTCGGAGTCCCCGACCGGAACGACGCCGCCGGCAACCGGCCAGACCATCTGGGCGCTCGGCGACTCCCAGGCCGCCAACAGCAACGATCCCGCTCGTGGTCTGCCGTGGAGCCTGCGGATCGGCGCCGACGTCGGCAACGGCGGCGACGGCATGTACGGCGCCGGATGGACCCTCCCCGGCAGCTACACGGGTCAGACCGTGGTGCAGCGCGCCGCGGCGATCGGGGCGCAGTCGTCGGTCACCGAGTACGTGGTGATGGCCGGCATCAACGACCTCACCGGTGGCCGTTCGGTCACCCAGATGCTCGCCGGGGTCACCGAGTTCGCCGACTACGCCGCTGCCGTCGGCGCCAAGGTCACGTGGGTCGGTGTGGTGCCGCTCCCCCAGACCGCAACGATCTCCAATCGCGAGGCCGACCGACGGGCCTTCAACACCGCCTTGGCCCAGCGGTACGGAACTCGGTACGTCGACTGCTCACCGCAGATGTCGAACGCCGCCGGGTACCTGACGCCGGGCCTGTCGTTGGGGCCGCTCGACCTGCACCTCAACAACGCCGGCGAGCAGGCCCTCGCCGACTGCATCAACGCGTTCCGGCACTGACGCCCGTCGCGCACCGGGCCGTGCTCCCGGGGGACCGGCCGACGATGCCTGCCGACAGAACTCAAGGTCCACGACGATCGGCCCGACACCTCACGTGACGGAAGCCGCTGGGGATTCCGTCACCTGAAGAGGAACGGAACCCGATGGCTCCTTCACGAACGGCGCGACCCGTCGCGCTCCTGTGTGCCACCCTTGTGCTCGGCAGTGTGCTCGCGAGCTGCTCTGGGGTTGCCCCGTCAGACACCGACATCCGAAGCGTCGACGGGGTCACCGCCGATGCCCGGCGCCGACCCGGAACGACTCCGAAACCGACGACCACGGCGGCCCCCACCACCGCGACTCCGACCACCGCGGCCCCGACCACGGCCGCCCCGACCACGGCGGCCCCGCCCACCACGGGCGCTCCGGCGACGACGCCGCCCACGACCGCACCGACCGCAGCGGCCAGCCGGTGCGAGCGGCTCGTCGACCAGGCCCGTTCGAACCCGGCCCGCTACGCCGCCTCGACCACGTTCAACCGCCCCGCCGCGTGCCTCGGCGTCCGCGCCGACTCGGCGACCTGGTCATCGAAGTGGTTCCGCTTCGCGAACTACCCCGGCCGGACCGACGCCTCCAAACGCGGCCACATCTCGGTGTCCTTCGACGCCTACTCCACGCCCGTGTATTCGACGGAGGACGCCACCACGACGATCAAGGTGTTCGGCGCGGGGTGGGCCTACGGCGTGGAGCTCGGCAACAACAACACGATCCCGTGGAACCCGACCTGGGAGCCCGCACCCGGAAACGACATGGAGATGGTCATCGTCGATCCGACCACGGGCACCGAGTGGGGCCTGTGGGGCGTCCAGAAGGTGAACTGGACGTCGTGCTTCACGCTCGAGAACCTGCTCGCCGGCTGGCGAGCGGGGATCGACCTCTGCGTGTGGTCGGCGGGCATCGGCAGGGACGTCGACGGTTCCGTCTCGAACGCCGTCACCTCGAGCGGCTACTCGAAGGAGGCCGGGCGGGGCATGGGCGCCATCCAGGCGATGGCGTTGCTCCCCACGCTCGACGAGGTCGAGAAGGGCTCCATCAACCATGCACTGAACATGGAGACCTACGGCACCATGTTCGGTCCGGCGTGCCCGGCCTCGGGCGGGGGCACCCCTGGGGTCGACTGCGGGTACGCCGTCGCACCGGCGACCCGGCTCGAGTGGTGGAACGGTCCCGCCAGCGAGTGCGGCTCGGTGGCCCAGCAGAACACCCCGACCGACCGGGCCAAGACCGTCCCCGAGGGCATGCGCTTCGCCCTCGACATGACCGACGCCCAGATCGACGCGTGGCTCGACACCAAGGGCTACACCGGCGCCAAGCGCTCGACCGCCCGCATCTTCGCCGTGGCGCTGCGGGACTACGGCTGGATCATCTCCGACACCACGTGCTGGGACTCGGCGATGGCCGTCGAGGGCGTCGCGAATCCCAAGGCCCGGGCCCGATGGGCGCGGCTCGGCATCACGAGCCCGGTGAGCGACGGTGGCAGCCTCCTGGCGGGGCTGATCACCTCCGAGTCCCAGGTCGTCACGCTCGAGTCGCCGGCCACGTCGCTCGTCCTCAAGTCCCGCTAGACCAGCGCCTCCCGCTCAGACATTTCTTCACAACCTCGAACGCTCTGCCGATGGAGTGAGGATGTTCCGGTCACAGCGGGCGAACCCGACCACCCTCGCCGACACACTCGGTGCGCTCCCCGTGGGGATGAAGGTGTTCGTGCTCGACGAGGCATGGCTCGTCGTCGGGCGATGCGGCCTGTTCGTCGTGACCGAGGACGAGGGCGACCTCGCCGCGGCGTCGCTGCGGGCCGCCTCCCTCGCCGACGCGGTCCGGCTCCAGCTCTCCG
>CALMLJ010000585.1 GCA_937868025.1 uncultured Acidimicrobiaceae bacterium | reverse complement strand
TCGCCCCCGAGTTCGGCGTCGGTCTGCTCTGGTGGCACGGCACCGGCGACAGCGGTGTGTTCCTCACGTACTCCCTGATGGCCGACCGACACGAGGCGCCGTGGTCCGCGGCGACGACCGGTGAGGGGCTCTCCGACGGCGGCCGGCGCTTCTGGGAGGCGTCGAAGAACCAGCCGGCGCCCACCCGGTTCACGGGCGACCTGGCCGCCGGCAACTGCGGCTGAGCCGTCGCCCGGGGCCGCTGACGTTTCCCGCTGCGGAACTCGGGTACTGGTCGGAGCGTCACACGATCGGGAGGCACCAGATGTCCGCAACCACCACCAGCAACAGCACGCCCGACCGAGGACGAGAGGTGGTACCGCACGACCCCGAGGAAGTCGCGGACAGCGCCGACACGGTCGATCGACTCGGTGACCACCGCCGTCGCGCCGACGACGCAGCGGCGATCGGCACCGGCGACAGCGACGACAAGAGCGTCGGTGCCCGCGACGACGACTGATCGACGCACGTCAGCCGGCCCGGTCACCTACCGTGATCGCCACGACCGACCCGAACCCGCGGGACGATCGTGACGAGGGGGGTCTCGTGGACACGACGACGGATTCGACGACAGCGCAGCGGCACGGCCGGGCAGTGTTCCACATCGCCGACCTGTTCGAGCTGGTCGCCGAGGCAATTCCCGACCGACCGGCGCTCGTGGGCGGGGAGCATCGCCTCACCTACGGTGAGCTCGACGAGCGATCGAACCGCCTCGCCAACCATCTGATCGCCAACGGCCTCGAACCCGGTGCCACCATCTCGATCTACGCCTGGAACCGCACCGAGTGGGTCGAGTCCCTGTTCGGTGCGTACAAGGCCCGGGCGATCCCGATCAACGTCAACTACCGCTACCTCGCCGACGAGCTGCGCTACATCCTCGACGACTCCAAGTCCGAGGCGCTGGTGTTCGAGCGCTCGTTCGCTCCCATCGTCGCCGCCGTCATCGCCGACCTGCCCCGGCTGCGGCAGCTCATCGTGCTGGAGGACGGCAGCGACGAGCCGCTCGACGGCCTTCCCGGCGTCGTGCGGTACGAGGATGCGCTCGCCGATGCCTCACCGGAACGGGTCGACATCGAGCGGTCTCCCGACGACCTCTACATCATGTACACCGGCGGGACGACGGGCATGCCGAAGGGCGTGATGTGGCGGAACGAGGACCTCTACTTCGCTGCCCTCAGCGGGAGCGCGTGGGGGCAGGTGCCGATCTCGACGCCAGAGGAACTGGTCGAGCGCATCTCACCGGCGGACGCCGCGCTCCGCTCCCTCGTGCTCGCCCCGGTCATGCACGGCGCCGCCCAGTGGGGAATGCTCATCACGTTCTTCGGCGGGGGCCACGTCACGCTGTCGACCGCCCGTGGCTTCGATGCCCACGCCTCGTGGCGGCTCGCCGAGGCCGAGCGGTGCATGACGCTCCTGGTCGTCGGCGACGCCATGGCGCGCCCCCTGGCCGAGGCCCTCGATGACAACGCGGCCGACTACGA
Source organism: uncultured Acidimicrobiaceae bacterium (assembly GCA_937868025.1). The sequence goes on along the minus strand of CALMLJ010000585.1, from coordinate 256 downwards.
CCTGTCCTCGGTGATCGCCATCGGCTCCGGCGGCGCCGTCTTCTCCACCCCGGTGAAGAACCAGCTCAAGGCCCACCTGCCCAACCTGTTCATCACCGACAGCTTCGGCGCAACCGAACTCGGCGCCGCCGGCTCGCAGATGGACCCCGATGCCGGCGCGCGGTTCCCGCACAACGAGTTCATGTCCGTCCTCGACGAGCACCTCGAGCCCTGCCCCGTCGGGGTCGTCGGGCGGCTCGCCCGACGCGGCAACATC
>CALMLJ010000584.1 GCA_937868025.1 uncultured Acidimicrobiaceae bacterium | reverse complement strand
GGCGCATCCACCGAGGTCGACGGCGAGGAACGATCGCCGCCGAGCGTCGGCGGAAATCAACACCCGCTGACTCAGGAGAGAGAGATAGGCCAGGGCCCGAGTGGCTCGGACAGCGGGGAAGGGGCCGGGGGCGCTACCAGTTGATGCGTGCGTTGAACAACGGGGCCATGAAACAGCGGCCTGGGAGAGAACACTCCGACCCAGTGTCCGCGATCCGCACGTTGACGGTGTACTCGTGGGCGCCCGCGAGCAACGGGGTGGCAAGCGTGTCGAACGTACCGACCGGGAACGACCGCAGGCCTTGACTCCCCTGGGCAGTGCGGCACTGCTCAGCGCCGACCGTGGCGCCGGTTGGACCGTCGGTGAGGCGGATGCACAACGTCACCGGAAGGACCGAGTCGAACGGCACGTTGACGACCGTCGTGTTGAACTGGCGCACCGAGAGGGTCGAACCCGTTGGGTAGTTCGCCGAATCGAGAGTGTCGCCGGGAACGACCGCCTCGTCCGCCCACCGGTATCCGACCGCGCCGGTCACGAACACCTCGCGGAGCCCGCCGGGGCCCACCACACTCGTCGTCGTTGTCGCCGCCATCGGCTCCACAGATTCCGGAGCACACGACACCAACGCCACGACGGCCACCAGCAGCGCCGCAGCGCCGGCGCGATCGAACTTCCTCATCACTGCCCCCTCCCCCGCCGCCGCCTCGGCCAGCGAGCCTGCCCCGAAGGTACCAGCCACTCCGAGGCCGGCCAACGGTGTCAGATCTTCGTGAAGCAACCCAACGCGGTCGCCTGCGCCGGCGCTCGTCGCGACACCCCTCCGGCGCGAGCGAGGACCGAGACGGTGCGCCGAGGCACCCCCGTCTCCTCGGCGATCTCCACGTAGGAGACCCCGCGCTTCGCCATCTCGACGATCAACACCTCGAGCTCTGGGGTCGCCTTCACGGCGTCAGTGTGGAGCCAACCCGTGGCGAAACGAACCCGATCAGACGATCACCCACCCGCCCCATGGGCACTTCTATCCCCGACAACATCATCCCGAACAGGTCGACGCACCGACCCTAAGATCGGCCCACCGATCAACCGGGCCGCCATGATGAGCAACCGCATTCCCACGACCATCGACGAGGTGCTCGCAGCGCTCGAGACCCGATGGCAGATCCAGAAGGCCCCAAAGAACACCGTCGCGGCGACACGCGCCGACATCAACACGATCGCCGACATCATCTCCCGCCAACTCGGTCGACCCCCGACCGTCGAAGAGCTCGACGGCGACACGATGGCCAAGGCCTTCGCCGAGTTCGCCGACGGACGAGCGGCATCCACCATCCGGCGCTGCAGGTCCAGCTGGAACGGCGTGTTCGAACACCTCGTCCGCATCGGAGCAATCGCCGGATCACCGATGGCCGCGGTGCCCGCACCACGGACCCCCAGGCGCAACCCCAAGCCCATCCAGGGCTGGGAGGGAGACTCGGTCAGCCGCCTCCTCTCGGTCGCTCGATCAGGATCGCGACCCGGCCGCAAGGTCTGGCCTGAACTCGACGAGACCCTCATCACGACACTGCTCGCCACCGGGCTCCGCTCCTCGGAACTGCGGTCGCTCAACCTCGGCTCCATCGTTGGACCGGTCGGCCAACGCGTCGTCCACGTCGTCGGGAAAGGCGACAAGGAGCGCTCGATCCCAGTCCCCGACATGTTCGACGCGGTCATCGACCGGTGGCTCGACTCCCGCCAACAGAAGTACCCCACGTGGCGGCCAGGCACCGCGGACCCGCTGTTCGTGCAGACCCCGACCGCCACCACCCCACCAGAGGTAATCGCCGCCGGCGGCGACCGGATCAGCGAACACCAGGTGCGCTACATCGTCGAAGGCATCTTCGCGTTCGCCGGGATCCCACCCGCCGACGGCGCACTCATTCACCAGTTCCGCCACACCTACGGCACCCGCATCGTCGCCGGTGGAGCCGACGTCACCGCCGTCGCCGA
>CALMLJ010000583.1 GCA_937868025.1 uncultured Acidimicrobiaceae bacterium | reverse complement strand
TTCGGTGGGTTCAGCCCCGATGCAATCGCCGATCGGGTCAACGACGGCGACGCCGTCTGCGTGATCACCGCCGACGCCGGCTATCGCCGTGGCGCGCCGTCCGCGCTCAAGGTGAACGTCGACACCGCGCTCGACACGTGTCCGACGGTCTCGTCGGTGGTGGTCGTCAACCGGTGCGACACCGAGGTGACGATGGTGGACGGGCGCGATCACTGGTACCACGATCTCGTTGGCGAGGCGTCGGCCGATTGTCCGCCCGAGCACATGGACTCCGAGGACCTGCTCTATCTCCTCTACACGTCCGGTACGACCGCCAAGCCCAAGGGCATCATGCACACCACCGGCGGCTACCTGACCCAGGTCGCGTTCAGCCACCACTACGTGTTCGACCTCAAGGCCGACACCGACGTCTACTGGTGCGCCGCCGATTGCGGCTGGGTCACGGGGCACAGCTACATCGTCTACGGCCCGTTGGCCAACGGTGCCACGTCGGTGATGTACGAGGGGACCCCCGACACGCCGCGCCCCGAGTTCCGCAACGGCCCGCAGGCCTCGTGGCCGAAGGACCGCTTCTGGGACATCATCGAGCGCTACGGCGTCACCCAGCTCTACACCGCGCCGACAGCGATCCGGACGTTCATGAAGTGGGGAGCGCAGGAGCCGGAGCGCCACGATCTGTCGTCCCTGCGTGTGCTCGGCACCGTCGGCGAACCCATCAACCCCGAAGCGTGGATGTGGTACCACACCCACATCGGTGGTGAGACGTGCCCGATCGTCGACACCTGGTGGCAGACCGAGACCGGCGGTCACATGATCTGCCCGCTTCCGGGAGCCGTTCCGACCAAACCTGGTTCTGCCACGCTCGCGCTCCCGGGAATCGGCGCCGAGATCGTCGACGACCACGGTCAGCCCGTCGAGCGCGGCGGCGGGTACCTGACGCTGACGCGTCCGTGGCCGTCGATGCTCCGCGGCATCTGGGGCGATCCGGACCGGTACCGCGCCACCTACTGGTCGGAGTTCGAGGGTCGGTACTTCGCTGGGGACGGCGCCAAGATCGACGACGACGGGTACTTCTGGCTGCTCGGTCGGGTCGACGATGTCATGAACGTGTCGGGGCACCGCATCTCGACCACCGAGGTCGAGTCGGCTCTCGTCGATCACTCGGCCGTCGCCGAGGCAGCCGTGGTCGGGGCCACCGACGACACGACGGGCCAGGCGATCGTGGGTTACGTCATCCTTCGCGGTGACAGCGAGGCATCCGACGAGCTGGGCGAGGAGATCCGCCAGCACGTGTCGAAGAAGCTCGGCGCGATCGCTCGCCCGCGCACGGTCGTGCTCGTGCCGGACCTTCCCAAGACTCGCTCGGGGAAGATCATGCGACGCCTGCTCCGCGACGTCGCCGAGGGTCGAACGCTCGGCGACACCACCACGCTGGCCGATCCGAACGTCTTCGAGGAGATCAAGCGCCGCGCCGAGGCGACCCCCTCGGAGGAGTGATCCCGGAGGACCGGTAGTCTCCACCACGTGTACCCCTACAACTGGGAGTGGCGCGATGGGCCCGTCGAGCCCGGCCCCACCGTCATCTTCGACCTCGACGGCGTGCTCTCGGACGCGTCGACGCGACAGCACTACATCGAGTACCCGTATCCCGACTGGGAGGCGTTCTTCCACGCGTGTGGTGACGACGATCTGATCAGCGAGGTGGCCGCCCTGCTCGGTGTCATCGACGCCGACCACCGGATCGTGATGCTGACGGCGCGGCCGATGCGAGTCCAGCCGCAGACCCTGGGATGGTTGGAGCGCTACGGCCTGCGCTGGGATGTGCTCATCATGCGGGAGTTCGGCGACTACATGGTCGCTCCGGCGTTCAAGCACCGGTCGGTGAACGAGCTACGCGCCGCAGGCTTCGACCTCCGTCTCGCCTTCGAGGACGACCCTCGCAACGTGCACATGTTCCACACCCAGGACGTGCCGTGTGTGTACATCCACTCCGGCTACTACGAGTAGGCCGCCAGTGGCGAGGTGTGAGGTCTGAGTGAAGTCACAGACCCTCGGGATGCAACGGGGTCGCTCCGTGGTTAGGTGAGGTGACCAAAACTCCCGACCCTGAGAAGGCAACCATGTTGAACAACGCGAAGACCGCCGCTCTGTTGGCCGGACTCGGCGGGCTCATCATGGCGATTGGCGCGATCGCCGGTGGGACCAGCGGTCTCACGATCGGCCTGGTCATCGCTCTGGTCACCGTCGGCGGCTCGTACTGGTTCAGCGACAAGCTCGCCATCACGGCGGCCCGGGCCCAGGAAGTGTCCGAGCAGGAGTACCCCCAGTACTTCGCCACGGTCCGCGACCTGGCCCAGCGGGCCAACATCCCGATGCCCCGCCTGTACGTGGCGCCGAATCCCCAGCCGAACGCGTTCGCCACTGGTCGCAACCCCGAGCACGCAGCGGTGTGCGTCAACGAGGGGCTGATGCAGTACCTGACCTGGGAGGAGATCTCCGGGGTGCTCGCACACGAGATCTCCCACGTCCGCAACCGTGACATCCTCACGAGCTCGGTCGCCGCCGCCATCGCGATGGGCATCACCTTCGCGGCCCGCATGGCGATGTGGGGCGCAATGTTCGGTGGAGGCCGCAACGAGCGTGACGGCGGCGGCATCGCCGACCTGCTCATGATCTTCCTGGCGCCCGTCGCTGCGACGGTCATCCAGCTCGCTGTCAGCCGAAGCCGCGAGTACGAGGCCGACGCCTCTGCGGCCCGGCTGCTCGGGACGGGTGAGCCGTTGGCCCGGGCGCTCGAGAAGCTCGAGATGGGTGCTCAGCGCATCCCGGTGCAGGTCAACCAGGCGCAGGCGCAGGCCTACATCGTGAACCCGCTGCGCAGCGGAGCGTTCGCCAAGATGTTCTCGACGCACCCGGGCACGGCCGACCGCATCAGCCGGTTGCGTGGGGGCGACTGGAAGTAGTCCGTGCTTGATCGATCGCGACGGCGAGTGTCGCGACGACCCGATCGACATCGGTCGGTCGGAGTTGTGTGTGCAGCGGCAGGCTGAGCACGCGGTCTGCGAGTCGTTCTGCGGCATGCACCCCCGACGGTCCGATGGCCGCATGGGTTGCGAACCAGGTGTAGCGATGCAACGGGGTGAAGTGGACGTGAGTGATCACCCCTGCGTCGCGCATCGATGCGACGACGTGGTCCCGGCGGATACCGTCGGGCAGCGTCACGACCATGAGGTGGTCGGCCGAACCCGGGTGGGGGCGGTCGGGAACGATCTCGACACCCTCGACGGACGCCAGCGAGGCTCGGTAACGCTCGGCAAGACCTCGGCGCGTCGACTGGATCTCGTCGAGCCGAGACAGCTGTGATCTCGCTAGCGCGGCGAGCACGTCGGGGAGGTTCGCCTTTCGGCCGAGCTCCACGATGTCGTAGCGATCTGGACCGTTCGGGTCGTAGCGTCGCCACGCCTCGTCGGTCATTCCGTGTGACCGTTGGGTGCGGGCGTACGCTGCGAGTTGATCGTCGTCGGTAACGAGCGCCCCGCCTTCGGCAGAGGTCAGGTTCTTCGTGGCGTAGAACGAGAAGCAGGCGCCGACCGTCGAACGGCCCGCCATCGCCCCGCGGTAGTCGTGTGCCCCGAGCGCGTGGGCGGCATCCTCGATGACCGGGACACCCGCGGCAGCGCAAGCGTCCAGGACGCGACGGTCGACCGGGACACCCCCGAAGTGCACGACGACGACCGCGTCGAGATCGGGGAGCGCTTCCTCGAGAGACGAGGGATCGACGTTGAGCGTGGCGGGATCGACGTCGAGGAGCACCGGAATCGCGCCGAGCTGTGCCGCCGGTTGGGCAGTGGCGGCGAACGTCCAAGTCGGAATCCCGACCCGTGCCCCAGGCCGGAGGCGGAGGCTGGCGGTGGCGATGTCGAGTGCTGCGGTGCACGACGACAACGCGACTGCGTGCCTCGCCCCGCAGAATGCAGCCAATTCCTCCTCGAGCTGCGCGCATTCGTCGCCGGTCGAGAGCCATCCGCTCCGCAGGGCGCGAAGCACCGCCGCCTCGTCGGCCGCACTCACCTCAGGCGCGGCGAATCGGATCAGGGGGTCTCCAGGTGACGACAGGACGGATCCCGTCAGTCCCGGAAGTTGCCGAACTGGAGGGGGATCCCGAAGTCGTGCTCCTTGCACGCCTGGATCACCGCTTGCAGGTCGTCGCGCTTCTTCGCGATCACGCGGACCTCTTCGCCTTGGGTCTGTGACTGGATGCCCTTGAGGCCGAGCGCCTTGATGAACTTGTTGAGCTCGGTGGCCTTCTCGCGGTTGATGCCGGCGACGAGGTTCGCGACCTGGCGGACGGTGCCACCCGCTGCGTCCTCGACGGTGCCGTAGTCGAGCGCCTTCATCGAGATCTTGCGCTTGGCGAGCTTCTCCTCGAGCACCTGGCGGACGGCGGCGAGGCGGTCCTGGCTCACCGAGCGCATGGTGATCTCCTTGGGACCGAGCTCGATGGAGGAGTTCGTGTCCTTGAAGTCGAACCGGTTGGCGAGTTCGCGCGAGGCCTGGTCGACGGCATTGCGCATCTCCTGCTCGTCCACCTCGGAACTGATGTCGAAGCTGGGCACGGGTACTCCTCGTGGTGGTGATCGTCGGTCGGCCGTGACCTCGGCCGATCTCGGCGCACCACGCTATCGACTTCTCCACCCGCCCAACAGGGCGCTAACCTGTCCGACGTTCCAGGGTCGGTGCCCGAGTGGCCAAAGGGAACTGGCTGTAAACCAGTCGGCGTAAGCCTACGGAGGTTCAAATCCTTCTCGGCCCACAGTGAGCACGCGAACACCCCGCACCTCGGTGCGGGGTGTTCCGGTTTTCGTGTCACCCGTTGCGCCGCGAGACTGCACGGCTATGACGTTCGATCCCACCTCGCTCCCGCCATCAGCCCTCCGGGTGTCCGGCATCCTCGAATCGCTCGGTCACAGCGGCGAGGTCACGATGCTCGCCGATTCGGCGCGTACGGCAGCCGAGGCGGCTGCGGCGCTGGGTTGCTCGGTCGCGGAGATCGCCAAGTCGATCGTGTTCCGGCGGCGGAGCGACGACGCTGCAGTGGTCGTGATCACGAGCGGCGACAACCGGGTGGACGGTACGAAGGTCGCTGCGCTCGCCGGAGAGGTTGGCAAGGCCGACGCCGACTTCGTGCGGGAGGCGACCGGCTATGCGATCGGGGGCGTGAGCCCCGTCGGCCACCCCGAGGCGACCGTGCTCCTGGTCGACCGCGATCTGTTCCGGTTCGAGACGATCTGGGCCGCTGCCGGCCACCCGCATGCGGTCTTTCCCCTGACGCCGGCCCAGTTGGTGGACTGGCTCGGCGTCGAGGCCGAGGACGTCCGCGTGGACTGAATCTGCCCAACCGGAAGGGCGGCGCGGCGCGAGAGGCCCCTGATACGTTCGGTCGATGAACGCCAGTGAACTGTGCGACGAGCTCGAGCGCATCTATGACGGGGGCGATTATCCCGCCCTCACCGTCGGGCGGCCGTGGTCCAGCCACAACCCGACCCTCGTGGGTGAATTGGCCCGGCCGTCCGCGCTGCGGTGGTATCTGGTCCGGGAACTCGAACGACTGGCTGAAGCCGGGGCCGACCTGTCGGTGTCGCCATCGCGCCCTCGAATCGCCCTCGACGATCCGGCGATGTTCGAGCGATCCGACGAATCGAACTGGGACCTCAAGCGCAAGAAGCTGTTCCTGTTCCCACCCGAGCGCATGGAGCTGTCCCTCAATCGGCTCTCGCACTACACGGGCACCGAGGCGGAGGACTTCCAGCGCTACGTGCTGTTCACCAACTACCACATGCATGTCGAGGCGTTTCTCGAGCTCTACCCCGATTGCATCAAGCCGAGTCGAGCCAACGTGCAGATGCCGGCGTTCCACCATGTGCTCGACGACCACACCGGGGTCACGCTCGTGAACATCGGGGTGGGCCCGTCGAACGCCAAGACCATCACCGACCACGTCGCCGTGCTCCGCCCCGACCTCATGATGATGATCGGGCACTGCGGGGGATTGCGGAACCGTCAGGAGATCGGCGACTTCGTTCTGGCCACGACCTACCTGCGTGCCGACCAGGTGCTCGACGACGTGCTGCCACCGCATGTGCCGATCGTCTCGAACTTCCAGCTGAACCAGCTGTTGTACGAGGAACTGGAACGTCGGGACATCCCGTTCCGCATGGGCACGGTCTTCACCACGTCGAATCGCAACTGGGAGTTCAACCAGCGGTCGCCACTCGCGGAGATCTCGGCTTCGCGGGCCGTCGCCACCGACATGGAATCGGCGACGGTCGCGGCCAATGGGTTCCGGTATCGCATTCCGTCGTCCACCCTGCTGGTGGTGAGCGACAAGCCGTTGCACGGGCAACCGAAGCTCGAGGGCCCGGCTCGGGAGTTCTACGAGTCGTCGAAGCGTCAGCACGTCGAAGTCGCGCTCGCTGCGGTCGCCCACGTGCGGTCGATCTTTCCGAACGGTCTACCGAGCGCCGATCTCCGATCGAGCGACGAACCCCTCATGGGAGGCCCCGCCGATGGCGACGACTGAGGTGACGGGGGTTGCTGGGGGGTTGCCCCAGCGTGGACAACTTCGTAACGCATCGGAAACAGCCAGGGGTTATAGTCCGCAAATCGTGCCGACCGATGCTCTCGTTCCTGCCACGTCCACCATCGTTCGGCCTCGGTCTCAGACACACCGCGTGCAGGTGCTGATGGCCGTCATCGGTCTCGTGATGGTGGGGCTGTTGGGCCTCGCCGGCCCGGCCGGGGCATCGGTCCGCCAGGACGAAGCGACCGGCGAGGCGATCGCCGGTACCTTCCGAAACAACGACGACGGCGGCAAGCCCGTGGCCGGCGTCGAGGTGGTCGTGCGCGATGACGCCGGCAAGGAGATCGGCACGGCGACGTCCGACGACGAGGGCAAGTACGAGCTCGAGTTGCCCGGCCCCGGCGCCTACACCGCCGAGCTCCAGACCGACTCGCTCCCGAAGGGCGTGAACCTGACCGACGCCAAGCGGACCAAGCTCTCGTTCTCGGTCAACCCGTCGCAGCGCAAGCCACTCATCTTCCCGTTCGGCAAGGACGCTCGTGTCACGGTGTCGACGCTCGACAAGATTCCCGGCACGCTGTTCGACGGCGCCCGCCTCGGTCTCATCATCGCCATGACGGCCATCGGGCTGTCGTTGATCTACGGCACGACACAGTTCACGAACTTCGCGCACGGCGAGATGGTGACGTTCGGGGCGATCATCACGTGGTACCTGAACCAGGAGGCCGGGCTGCCCGTGCTGTGGTCGGCGCTGATCGCGTTCGTTCTCGCCGGAGCCGGCGGGTACGCGCTCGATACCGGCCTGTGGGGTCCGCTGCGCCACAAGCGAACCGGCCCGTTCTCCCTGATGGTCGTGTCCTTCGGCCTGTCGATCGCACTCATCGGCACGTTCCAGTTCTTCTTCGGGAGCCGTACCAAGCCCTACAGCGAGTACGTCATCCAAGAGCCGCTCTTCACGATCGGCAACCAGGTCATCCCTCCCCGGGCAGTGGTCACCATGGTGCTGTCAGTGGTGGTACTCGGAGCAGTCGGGCTCTTCTTGCAGCGGGCCCGGTTCGGCAAGGCGATGCGGGCGGTCGCTGACAACGGCCCGTTGGCCTCGGCCTCGGGCATCAACACCGATCGGGTCGTCAAGTTGGTCTGGATCGGGGGCAGTGCCCTCGCCGGCCTCGGCGGCATCCTCTACTCGCTCGACCAGGGCGTGAACGTCCAGCAGGGCCAGAGCATCCTGCTCCTGATGTTCGCGGGCATCACGCTCGGCGGGCTCGGCACCAGCTTCGGCGCCGCCGCGGGTTGTTTCGTCCTCGGTGTCGCGATCCAGGTCTCGACACTGTGGATCCCGACGTCGCTCAAGAACGTCGGTGCCCTCGTCATCCTGATCGTCATCCTCATGATCAAGCCCCAAGGGGTGTTCGGGCGGAAGGAGAGGGTCGGCTGATGGACTGGTCTCAGATCTTGACGGACACGTTCTCCGCGAGCATTGGTGTGCTTGCCATCGTGTACGTGCTCGCGGCGCAGGGCCTCAACATCCACTACGGATACACCGGCCTGTTCAACTTCGGCCAGGCGGGCTTCATGGCGGTCGGCGCCTACGGCCTGGCGATCGTCACAGCTCCCGAGTCCGACGGGGGCTTCGGTCTCTCGCTGTGGCTGGGAGTCGTCGTGGCGGTGCTCGCGGCGATCGTGCTCGCGTTGCTCATGGGCATCCCGACGCTGCGGCTGCGGGGGGACTACCTCGCGATCGTCACCATTGCGGTGTCCGAGATCATCCGGCTCGTCCTGCGCTCGGAATGGTCCGATCAGAACCTCAGCACGGGTGGCAACTCCGGGATCAACGGCTTCGCCCGACCGTTCTACGACGCCAATCCGTTCGTGAACTCCAAGCGCTACGAGTTGGGGCCGTTCCAGTACAGCGGCCGTGAGCTGTGGGTGATGCTCGTCGGCTGGGGCGTTGTCCTCTTCTTCGCCGTGCTGACATTTCTCCTGATGCGCAGCCCGTGGGGCCGGGTGCTTCGTTCGATTCGTGAGAACGAAGACGCGGTGCGGTCGCTCGGCAAGAACGTCCAGGGCTACAAGATGCAGGCCCTGGTGCTCGGCGGAATCATGGGTGCGTTCGGGGGCGTCATCCTGGCGATCTTCCAGAACCTTGCGCTGCCCGACGACTTCGTGACCCGCACCACGTTCTTGGCCTACGCCGCGCTCATCTTGGGTGGCGCGGCGCGAGTGGGCGGACCGATCGTGGGCGGCATCATCTGGTACACGTTGTTCTCCTTCATGAACAACCTGGTCACACAGATGAAGGCGGCCGACGTGTTCCCGTCGGGGGTGAAGCCGAACGCCGGACAGTTGCCGTTCATCTTCCTCGGCCTGGCGCTTATGGCACTCGTCATCTTCCGCCCCCAGGGCATCTTCGGTGACCGCAAGGAGGTCGAGCTCGATGCCCGCTGACGCCCCCACCGCTTCCGCCGGGGTGACCGGGCCCGCCGGACTCGTGGGCCTCGAGCCCGTGGTGGGTGTCGCCAAGCCCGACCCCATCGTCGTCGCCGACGGTGTGGTGCGACGTTTCGGCGGCGTCACGGCGGTCAACGTCGACCATGTCGAGTTCCAGCGCGGCGCGATCACGGCGCTCATCGGTCCGAACGGCGCCGGCAAGACCACGTTCTTCAATCTGCTGACCTGCTTCGACCAGCCGCAGGAAGGCGATTGGTCGTTCAACGGCGAGTCGCTCAAGGGCATCGCGCCCCACGTCGTCGCGCGTCGTGGGCTCATCCGCACGTTCCAGCTCACGAAGGTGCTCACCAAGCTGACGGTCATCGAGAACATGCGCCTCGGCGCGACCGGTCAGAAGGGCGAGAAGTTCCTGGCCTCCCTATTCCGGCCCGGGTGGAAGGCCCAGGAAGACGCGAACACCGCCCGAGCCGACGAACTTCTGGTCCGGTTCAAGATGGACCACATGCGCGAGCAGTTCGCCGGCCAGCTGTCGGGCGGCCAGCGCAAGTTGCTCGAGATGGCTCGTGCGTTGATGACCGAGCCCGAGCTGATCATGCTGGACGAGCCGATGGCCGGTGTGAACCCGGCGCTCAAGCAGTCGTTGCTCGAGCACGTGAAGTCGCTCCGTGCCGAAGGGCGTTCGGTCATCTTCGTCGAACACGACATGGACATGGTGTTCGACATCAGCGACTGGGTTGTCGTGATGGCGGAGGGCCGGGTCATCGCGGAGGGCACGCCCGAGCAGGTGGGACAGAACCAGGCGGTCATCGACGCCTATCTCGGCAGCCACCACGATGCCGAGCTCGACTCGATCGTTCACGGCGAGGTGCCCGACCACGAGGTCCCGGTCGAGTCCGACCCCAACACCGACGAGGGTTCCCCGACGTGACCGTGACCGATTCTCCCACTCCACTCCTCATCGCCGACAACCTCGTCGCCGGCTACGTTCCCGGCGTCGACATCCTCAACGGCTGCTCCATGGAACTGTTCCACCAGGAGATGGTGGGCATCATCGGGCCCAATGGCGCCGGCAAGTCGACGTTCCTCAAATCGCTGTTCGGTCTGATCCCGATCCGTTCCGGCGACATCACGTTGCACGGTGAGTCGATCGCCGGTCTGAAGGCGCACGAGCTGGTCACCAAGGGTGTCGGTTTCGTCCCGCAGACCGAGAACGTGTTCCAGTCGATGACGGTGCGCGAGAACATGGAGATGGGGGCGTTCCTGAACCCCAAGGCCGTGGCGACGCGCTTTGCCGAGGTGTGTGACCTGTTTCCCCGCCTCGGTGAGCGGGCCAATCAGACCGCTGGCTCGTTGTCGGGTGGTGAGCGGCAGATGGTCGCCATGGGCCGTGCGCTCATGATGAGCCCCGCTGTGCTCCTGCTCGACGAACCGTCGGCGGGATTGTCCCCGGCGTTCCAGGACGACGTCTTCCTCAACTGCCGGAAGATCAACCAGGTGGGTGTGTCCATCGTGATCGTCGAGCAGAACGCGGCGCGGTGCCTGCAGGTGTGCGACCGGGCCTTTGTGCTCGACCATGGCACCAACGCCTACTCCGGCACGGGCAAGGAGCTCCTCAACGACCCCAAGGTCATCGAGCTCTACCTGGGCACCCTGGCCAAGTCCCGCAAGTAGCCGGGGCGCCAAACGCGTCGCGAG
>CALMLJ010000582.1 GCA_937868025.1 uncultured Acidimicrobiaceae bacterium | reverse complement strand
AGTCATGTTGATGCCGAGAAAGGTCAAGCACCGCAAGCAGCATCGCGGCCGCTTGACCGGAGCCACCAAGGGTGCCCCGTCGGTCACCTACGGCCAGTACGGAATCCAGGCGCTCGAGCCCGGGTGGATCACCGCCCGTCAGATCGAAGCAGCCCGTATCGCCATGACCCGCCACATCAAGCGTGGCGGCAAGGTGTGGATCAACATCTTCCCGGACAAGCCGATCACGCAGAAGCCTGCCGAGACCCGCATGGGTTCGGGCAAGGGCAACCCCGAGAAGTGGGTCGCCGTGGTTCGCCCGGGTCGTGTGATGTTCGAGCTGTCGTACCCCGACGAGGAGATCGCCCGTGGCGCCCTCAACCGGGCCATCCAGAAGCTGCCCGTCAAGGCACGCATCATCAAGCGTGAGGAGGACTTCTGATGGCGAAGACCATCGTCCGCGACCTCGGTGACCGCGAGCTCCTCGACGAGCTCGCCAACCGCCGCAAGGTGCTCTTCGAGCTCCGGTTCAAGCTGGCCACCGGCTCGCTCGAGACCACCTCGAAGCTTCGCGAAGAGAAGCAGCAGATCGCCCGGATCCTCACCGAGCTCCGCGAGCGTGAGATCGCCGCCGCCGAGGCGGCCGCCGAGAAGGAAGCCTGATGGCAGAAGCAACCGAGACCACAACGAGCGAGCGCAACGCCCGCAAGGTCCGCGAGGGCCTCGTCACGTCGAACGCCATGGACAAGACGGCCATCGTCACGGTGACCGAGCGCGTTCGTCACAAGAAGTACAGCAAGACGCTGCAGCGCAACACCAAGCTCTACGTCCACGACGAGACCAACGATCTCAACGTGGGTGACAAGGTGCGGGTCGCCGAGACCCGGCCGCTGTCCAAGCTGAAGCGCTGGCGCATCGTCGAAGTCCTGGAGCGTGCACGATGATCCAGCAGGAATCGCGACTCCGCGTCGCCGACAACTCCGGCGCCAAAGAGGTGCTCTGCATCAAGGTGCTCGGCGGCTCCCGTCGCCGTTACGCCTCGATCGGCGACATCTTCGTCGCCACCGTCAAGGACGCCCTCCCGGGGGCGTCGGTCAAGAAGGGCGACGTCGTGAAGTGCGTGGTCGTGCGGGTGAAGAAGGAGAAGCGTCGTCCGGACGGCTCCTACATCCGTTTCGACGAGAACGCCGCCGTCCTCATCAACGATGCCCGGCAGCCTCGCGGCACCCGTATCTTCGGCCCGGTCGGCCGTGAGCTGCGTGACAAGAAGTTCATGCGCATCGTCTCGCTCGCACCGGAGGTGCTGTGATGAAGATCCGCAAGGGCGACCGCGTGGTCGTGCTCGCCGGCAAGGACAAGGGCAAGGAGGGCACGGTCACCCGCGCCATCCCCAAGGCCGACAAGGTCGTCGTCGAAGGGGTCAACGTGGCGCAGCGTCACCGCAAGCCCACCAAGGCGATGGAGCAGGGCGGCATCATCCAGATCGAGATGCCGATCCACGTGTCGAACGTGGCGCTCATCGATCCCGACGGCAAGCCCACCCGCGTCGGGTACCGGGTCGAGTCCGACGGAACCAAGACCCGGATCAGCCGGCGGACCGGAGCGGAGCTCTCATGACCACCGACACCAACATCGTCCCCCGTCTGAAGACCGTCTACAACGACGAGATCCGCGGCAAGCTCCTCACCGAGCTGGGCCTCTCCAACGTGATGGAGGTTCCCCGCCTCGAGAAGATCGTGATCAACGTCGGAGTCGGCGGTGCCATCGAGCACAAGCAGCTCATCGACAAGGTCGTCAACGAGATCACGATCATCGCCGGCCAGAAGCCGGTCGTGACGAAGGCGAAGAAGTCGATCGCCGGGTTCAAGCTCCGTGAGGGCAACCCCATCGGCGTGAAGGTGACGCTTCGTGGCAACCAGATGTGGGAGTTCTTCGACCGTCTCGTGACGCTCGCCATCCCCCGCATCCGTGACTTCCGCGGTCTCAACCCCCGCGCCTTCGACGGCCGAGGCAACTACACCTTCGGTGTCACCGAGCAGCTGATCTTCCCCGAGATCGACTACGACCAGGTCGACGTGTCCCGAGGCATGGACATCACCATCGTCACCACCGCACGCAACAATGCCGAGGGCAAGGCGCTCCTCGACGCATTCAAGTTCCCGTTCCGACGCGAAGGGCAGCAGTAAGCCATGGCAACCAAGGCGCTCATCAACAAGCAGCAGAAGAAGCCCAAGTACAAGGTCCGGGGCTACACCCGTTGCCAGCGTTGCGGCCGTCCCCGCGCGGTGTTCCGCAAGTTCGGTCTCTGCCGCATCTGCCTTCGCGAACTCGCCCACGCCGGCGAGATCCCGGGCATGACCAAGGCCAGCTGGTAGGAGGCGATTCGACATGACCATGACTGATCCGATCGCCGACATGCTCACTCGGCTGCGCAATGCCAACACTGCGATGCACGACGACGTGAAGATGCCGTCCTCCAAGCAGAAGGAGGCCCTCGCGGCGCTCCTCCTCAGCGAGGGCTACATCGGCCCGTACTCCGTCGAGGACAAGCCCGGTGCTCCCGAGCGCATCCTCAGCATCCAGCTCAAGTACTCGCCCGAGCGCGAGCGCGTCATCTCCGGCATCCAGCGGGTGTCGAAGCCCGGCCTGCGGGTGTACAGCAAGTACACCGAGGTCCCCCGTGTCCTCGGCGGCCTGGGCATCTCTGTTCTGTCGACATCGCAGGGTCTCATGACCGACCGTGAAGCGCGCAAGCGCAAGGTCGGCGGCGAGATCCTCTGCCGGGTCTGGTAGGAGCCTCATGTCCCGAATTGGCAAAGCCCCCATTCCCGTTCCCACGGGCGTCACGATCTCCATCACCG
Source organism: uncultured Acidimicrobiaceae bacterium (assembly GCA_937868025.1). Next base: position 11,472 of record CALMLJ010000582.1, on the reverse strand, counting down.
ATGGACAGGTGGCGGTCAAGGGTCCCAAGGGCGAACTCGCCCGAGAGATCCCCGGCGCGATCACCATCCGTCAGGATGGCGACACCCTCCTGGTGGAGCGCCCCGACGACCAGCGGCAGAACCGTGCGCTGCACGGCATGTTCCGCTCGCTCGTCAACAACATGGTGGTCGGCGTGACCGAGGGGTTCCGCAAGGACCTCGAGATCGTCGGCGTCGGTTACCGTGCCGCCGCCAAGGGGTCCTCGACCCTCGACCTCCAGCTCGGCTTCTCACACCCGGTGAGCGTCGAGGCACCCGCCGGCATCGAGTTCGTCGTGCCGGCGCCGACCAAGATCGAAGTGCACGGCATCGACAAGGAGATCGTCGGCCAGGTGGCCGCGAACATCCGCTCGATCCGCAAGCCCGAGCCCTACAAGGGCAAGGGTGTGCGCTACGCCAACGAGCATGTCCGCCGCAAGGCCGGAAAGGCTGGCAAGTAATGAGCGACATGGCCAAGTACACCCGCGACGCCCGCATCCGGCGTCATGCCCGGGTCCGGAAGGGCGTTGTCGGCACCCCGGTGCGACCGCGTCTCGCGGTGTTCCGGTCGAACCGGCACATCGTGGCGCAGGTCATCGACGATTCCACCGGCAACACCCTGGCTGCCGCCTCGACGCACGAGGCGAGCCTCCGGTCCACCGGCGGCAACAAGGAAGGCGCCGCGAAGGTCGGCGCCCTCGTCGCCGAGCGGGCCAAGGCCGCCGGCGTGACCGCAGTCGTGTTCGATCGCGGCGGTTTCCACTACCACGGTCGAGTCGCCGCAGTCGCAGACGCTGCTCGCGAAGCCGGACTGGAGTTCTGATGGCACTGGCAAACGAATCCGACCTGCAGCTGCGTGACTCGCGGGTCATCAACATCAACCGCGTGGCCAAGGTGGTCAAGGGCGGCCGACGGTTCTCCTTCACGGCCCTCGTGGTGATCGGTGACGGCAACGGCCGGGTCGGTCTCGGCTACGGCAAGGCGAAGGAAGTCCCGCTGGCGATCCAGAAGGGCACCGAAGAGGCTCGCAAGAACCTCTTCGAGGTCGCCCTCGCCGGCTCGACGATCGTGCACCCCGTGATCGGTGTGCTCGGCGCCGGTCGGGTCCTCCTGCAGCCCGCCGCTCCCGGTACCGGTGTGATCGCCGGTGGCGCCGCCCGCCAGATCCTCGAGGAGGCCGGCATCCACGACGTGCTCTGCAAGTCGCTCGGCTCCTCCAACTACATCAACGTCGCCCGTGCGACGATCAACGGGCTCCAGAGCCTCCGTCGTCCCGACGAGATCGCTCGCCTCCGTGGCCTCGATCCCGAGGACTTCGTGCCCAAGGGCCTGCTCAACGCCTACCGCGAGACCCAGCGCGGTCCCGCTCCGGCTCCGTTCGAGGTGAAGTGATGGCAACGCAGCTCAAGGTCACCCAGGTCCGGTCGTCGATCGGTACCAAGCCGAAGCAGCGCGGCACCCTGCGGGCCCTCGGTCTCCGCGGGATCGGTCAGAGCAACGTGCTCGCCGACACCCCTGACGCCCGTGGCCAGATCGCCAAGGTGCCGCACCTCATCAGTGTGGAAGAGGTCGAATCATGAAGGTCCATGATCTGAAGCCCGCCGAGGGCGCAACCAAGCGCCGCAAGCGCGTCGGTCGTGGCATCGGCGGCAAGGGCGGCAAGACCGCCGGCCGCGGTACCAAGGGCCAGAAGGCTCGTAACACGATTCCGGTGAGTTTCGAGGGTGGTCAGCTCCCCCTGAGCATGCGGGTCCCGAAGCTCAAGGGCTTCAACAACCCGTTCCGCGTCGAGTACCAGGCGATCAACCTGGACACGCTCGAGGAGTCCGGTCTCGACGAGATCTCCCCCGAGACGCTCCTGGCCAACGGCCTGGTCTCGAAGGGCGCGCTGGTCAAGGTGCTCGGTCGTGGTGAGCTCAACCGCAAGGTCACCGTGAAGGCGCACGGCTTCTCCAAGGCCGCGGAAGCGGCGATCACCGCCGCCGGCGGAACCGTCGAAGTCCTCGACAAGCCGTTCGGAGTGCGTCCGGCCTTCCACGGCAGCGCCCACACCAACCGCTAGGTCCTTCATGGCCGAGGCCACCTCCACTGAGGTTCGCTCCCTCGTTCCTCGGGAGCTTCCTCCGCTTCGGTACCTCGGCTAGACATCTCACCGACCCTCCCGCCGAATCGGCGGGGTCGTTTCGTCCGGCCCGTCGGCTACCGTGCCGTCGCTGATCGTCTTTTCTCTGGAGAGCTCTGTGTGGTCTTCGATCCGGAACGTCATGAAGGTGCCGGACCTTCGCAACAAGATCTTGTTCACGATCTTCATGCTGGCGATCTATCGGTTGGGTTCGTACCTCCCGACGCCCGGCATCGATCAGAACGCGGTCAACGCGATCAAAGAGCAGGCAGAGCAGGGCGGCGTCCTCGCCTTCCTGACGCTGTTCAGCGGTAAGGCACTCACGCAGTTCGCGCTCTTCGCGCTGGGCATCATGCCCTACATCACGTCGTCGATCATCATGCAGATCCTCACCGTCGTGATCCCGAAGCTCCAGCAGTGGCAGGAACAGGGGGCGGTCGGGCAGCGGAAGACCACGCAGTGGACCCGCTACCTCACGATCGCCATCGCGCTCCTGCAGTCGACGGGCCTCGTCTTCTTGTTCCACAACGGTGGCGGCGGCCTCGTCAGTTCCGACAGCAACATCGATCTCGTTCCGAACTTCGGTGTCTTCCGAGTGCTGCTCATCGTGTCGACGCTCACCGCTGGCACGGCGCTCCTCATGTGGATGGGCGAGACCATCACCCAGCGTGGCATCGGCAACGGCATGTCGCTCATCATCTTCGCCTCGGTGGTGTCGGCCCTTCCGGGCACGGGCAGCCAGGTGAAGGCCGAGGACGGGTACGGCGGTCTCGCCATCATCTTGGCCATGGCGGCGGCGATGCTGATCTTCATCGTGTTCATCGAACAGGGTCAGCGCCGTATCCCGGTGCAGTTCGCCAAGCGCGTCGTCGGACGCCGCATGTACGGCGGCCAGAACAGCTACATCCCGCTGAAGGTCAACCAGGCCGGCATCATCCCGATCATCTTCGCCAACGCCGTCCTCAACCTGCCGGTGCTCCTCAGCCAGGTGCTCCCGACCAAGGGCTGGGGCAAGTCGGTGTCGAGCTTCATCGACGACGTGTTCCGGGACTCGACCCACTGGTTGTACCTGACGAGCTTCGGCCTGCTGATCATCGGCTTCGCCTACTTCTACACGGCGATCGCGTTCGACCCGGTCCAGCAGGCGGACAACCTCCGCAAGCAGGGCGGGTTCATCCCCGGCATCCGTCCGGGACCCCAGACCGAGCGCTACCTGGCGAAGACGCTCAGCCGGATCACCCTTCCCGGGGCCATCTTCATCGCCATCCTGGCGATCGTGCCGGCCATCGTGATTGCGATCCTCCTGTCGGGTCAGTCCGCGAACATCGGACAGAACTTCGGCGGCACCTCGCTCCTGATCGCCGTCGGCGTTGCGCTGGAAACGATGAAGCAGATCGACGGCCAGCTGATGATGCGCAACTACGAGGGCTTCCTCGGGGCCAAGTAGCCGCGACGATGACCGCTCGGTCCAACTTGCGCCACACACCGGAAGCTGCTGACATCCCGACATGCAACCCGCACTTCGCCTGATCATCTTTGGCCGCCAGGGGGCGGGCAAGGGAACGCAATGCGCCCGCCTCGCCGCGCATTTCGGCATCCCTCACATTTCGACGGGCGACATGCTGCGGGCGTCGGCGGCAACCGGCTCGGAGTTCGGCCGTACGGTCAAGGCGATCATGGACGACGGAGGCCTGGTCTCCGACGAGATCATGGAAGGCGTCGTCCGTGAGCGCCTGGCGATGCCCGACGCCGAGGCCGGCTTCCTGCTCGACGGATATCCCCGGACGCCGCCGCAGGCAGAGTTCCTGAACTCGATCCTCGCCCCCGGTGGTGTGGACCTCGCAATCAACCTCGAGGTTCCCGAGGACGTGGTGGTCGAGCGGATCACGCGGCGTCGTGTCTGCGACTCGTGCGGCACGATCTACGCCCTGGGTGACGAGTCCGCCGACGCCGGGGTCTGCGCCAAGTGCGGCGGGGCTGTGGTGCAGCGAGCCGACGACACCGAGGAGTCGGTGCGTAAGCGCCTCGCCACGTATCTGACGCAGACCCAGCCCCTCATGACGTGGTTCGCCGACCACGGGAAGCTGGTGACCGTCGACGGGGTCGGCGACCCCGACGACATCGCACAGGCGTTGGTGGCCGCCATCATCGCCGGTGCACCGCAATGATGTTCACATGAGGCGCCCGTCAGGGTTGCATTTGTCCGAGGCGGTGGACGTCAGTACACTGTCCGGCTGGCCGACCGCGCGGCGCCGTTCCCTGGCGCGTCGACGTCCGAGCCACTCTGAAGTACATCCGTAGGAGGATGCTGCCCTGCCCAAGCCCAAAGAAGACGCGATCGTTCTGGAAGGAACGGTCATCGAGCCTCTGCCGAACGCCATGTTCCGCGTCGAGCTCGAAAATGGCCACAAAGTATTGGCCCACATCTCCGGAAAGATGCGGATGCACTACATCCGTATTCTCCCGGGCGACAAGGTCCAGGTGGAGTTGACCCCCTACGACCTCACTCGTGGGCGGATCACGTACCGGTACAAGTAGAGAACCTCGGGTCGTCGCCGTGCACCGCACGCCGACGGCTCCCACCCAAGATGAGCGGAGTGGTCCGCTCGACGAGAGATGAAGCAGAGAAGGCAACCATGAAGGTTCGACCCAGCGTCAAGAAGATCTGTGAGAAGTGCAAGGTGATCCGCCGTCACGGGCGAGTCCAGGTCATCTGCGAGAACCCGCGCCACAAGCAGCGACAGGGCTAGGAAGGTCACCATGGCTCGTATTTCCGGTGTCGACATCCCCCGCGAGAAGCGGTTGGTGATCTCGCTCACGTACATCTATGGCATCGGCCTGTCGAGCGCGGAGGAGATCTGCGCTGCGACCGGCATCGACCCCAGCACCCGTGTGCGGGACCTGACCGACGACGAGGTCAACCAGCTCCGTGCCCACATCGAGACGAACCTCAAGGTCGAAGGTGACCTCCGTCGCGATGTCTCCCAGAACATCAAGCGCAAGATGGAGATCGGCTGCTACCAGGGCCTCCGTCACCGTCGTGGCCTCCCGGTCCGCGGTCAGCGCACCCACACCAACGCCCGGACCCGCAAGGGCCCCAAGAAGACCGTCGCCGGTAAGAAGAAGGTGCGTAAGTAATGGCCAAGCCTCCCGCCGGTGGGCGTCGCCCCCGCAAGAAAGAGCGCAAGAACATCACCTATGGGGTGGTGCACATCAAGAGCTCGTTCAACAACACCATCGTCTCGATCACTGATCAGGACGGCAACGTGATCTCGTGGGCCTCCGCCGGCAACGTCGGCTTCAAGGGCTCCCGCAAGTCCACGCCGTTCGCAGCCCAGCTCGCCGCCGAGCAGGCCGCCCGCCGTGCCATGGAGCACGGTGTCCGCAAGGTGGATGTCGTCGTGAAGGGCCCGGGTTCGGGTCGTGAAACGGCCATTCGCTCCATCCAGAACGTCGGCATCGAGGTCACGGGCATCAAGGACGTGACCCCCGTGCCGCACAACGGCTGCCGGCCGCCCAAGCGTCGGAGGAACTGACGATGGCTCGTTACACCGGACCGAAGGCGCGTGTCTCGCGTCGTCTCGGCACCAACATCTGGGGAACCAAGGGCGAGAACATCGCCATGGAGAAGCGCCCGTACCCGCCCGGCGACCACGGCCGCACCCGCCGCCGTGGCAACGTGAGCGAGTACCTGCTCCAGCTGCAGGAGAAGCAGAAGGCCCGCTTCACCTACGGCATCGGCGAGCGTCAGTTCCGTACGCTCTACGCCGAGGCGTCGCGTCGCCAGGGCGTGACGGGCGAGAACCTGCTCCGCTACTGCGAGCTCCGTCTCGACAACATCGTCTACCGCGCCGGTTGGGCGGCCACTCGTCCGCAGGCTCGTCAGCTCGTCGGTCACGGCCACGTCGACGTCAACGGTCGCAAGGTCAACATCCCCAGCTACCGGGTCCGCAAGGGCGACGTCATCCGTCTCCGCGACAAGGCCCGCAACCTGATCGTGATCCAGCACAACATGGACACCCTCGGTCGGACGCCCCCCGCGTGGCTCGAGGCCACCGATGGCGGCCAAGAGGTGGCGATCCGGGAGCTTCCGCTCCGTGAGCAGATCGACACCCCGGTCCGCGAACAGCTCATCGTCGAGCTGTACTCGAAGTAGCACCCCGAATTCCCATCGCCCGATTTCCATCCGCCCACATCACCCCACACAGCGCCGGCCCCGCCGGCGCCAACTGGTCCCCGACGACAGCCAACCCGAGGTAGCGAAACCATGCTGATCATTCAGCGCCCGTCCGTCGAAGCGATCGACGAAGAAGAGGGGAACCGGCAGCGGTTCTCCATCAGCCCGCTCGAGCCCGGCTTCGGGCACACGATCGGAAACTCCCTGCGTCGCACGCTGCTCTCGTCGATCCCCGGCGCGGCCATCACCCAGGTGCGTTTCGACGACGCCCTCCACGAGTTCGGCACGATCGCCGGCGTGACCGAGGACGTCACCGACGTCATCTTGAACCTCAAGGACATCGTGGTCGTCAGCCACAGCGACGAGCCGGTGACCCTCCGTCTCGACGTTCGTGGCGCCGCCGAGGTCACCGCTGGAGACATCCAGACGACGGCCGACGTCGAGATCCTCACGCCCGACCTGCACCTTGCCTCGGTCAACAGCAAGGGCCGGCTCGCCGCCGACCTCACGATCGAGCGTGGCCGGGGCTACCTGCAGGCGGACGCCACCCGGGGTTCGGGCACGATCGGTGTCATCCCCGTCGACTCGATCTTCTCGCCGGTGCGTCGCGTGGCCTTCACGGTCGAGCCGACCCGCGTCGAGCAGTCGACCAACTACGACCGTCTTGTGCTCGACATCGAGACCGACGGTTCCATCTCGCCCCGTGAGGCGCTCGCCAGCTCCGGCGCAACGCTTCGTGCCCTCGTCCAGCTCGTCGAGGAGATGAGCGACGAGCCCCAGGGCCTCGAGATCGGCGAGGTTGCCGTTGCGGCGGTCTCGTCCCCCGACCTCGACCTCGCGATCGAAGACCTCGATCTGTCCGAGCGTCCCCGCAACTGCCTCAAGCGTGCCCAGGTCAACACCGTGGGCGAGCTGCTGCAGAAGAGCGAGGACGACCTGCTGGCCATCACCAACTTCGGCCAGAAGTCGCTCGACGAGGTGCTCGTCAAGCTCGATGAGCGCGGGCTCTCGCTCCGCGGTCGCAACTAGTCACACCTTCTGAGGGAACCCCGCCATGCCTGCAACCCCACGTAAGAGCCGTCGATTCGGCGGCAATGCCGGCCACCAGCGTCTGCTGATGGCCAACCTCGTCAGCTCGCTCGTCGCTGCCGAGGCCATCGTCACCACCGAGGCCAAGGCCAAAGCCCTGCGGCCGATCGCCGAGAAGGTGATCACGAAGGCCCGCAAGGGTGGCCTCCACAACCATCGACAGATCCTGTCGTACCTGGGCGACCAGGAGATCACGGCGAAGTTGATGGACGAGATCGGCCCGCGCTTCGCGGATCGTCCGGGTGGTTACACCCGGGTCCTGAAGCTCGGTCCCCGCCAGGGTGACAACGCGCCGATGGCGCGCATCGAACTTGTTTGATGGCCTCGGCCAGCTTCGCTAGGCACGCACCCGACTTCGTCGGGTGCTGCTAACGCTCCGCTACCTCGGCGAATCCGGCTCGAAGTTGGCACGGGTGCAGATCGAACTGAACGAGGAGCCTGTTCCGCTACAGCGGGTCAGGCTCCTCGTCGCGTACGACGGCTCCGCCTTCAGCGGCTTCGCCCGCAACCTCGGCGTGACGACCGTCGCCGGGGAGCTGGAAGCGCACCTGAGGCGGGTCCTCAAGCACGAGGTCGTGATCACCGGTGCCGGCCGTACCGACAAAGGTGTGCACGCCTGGGGCCAGGTCGTCACCTTCGACACGTTTGCCGACCGACTCCAACCGGAGCGACTTCAGCGTTCCATCAATTCGGTGTGCGGCCCGGCGATCGCGGTGCGCGCCATCGACCTCGTCGACACCGACTTCGACGCCCGGTTCAGCGCCAAGTGGCGGCGGTATCGCTACACGATCCTCACGGCAGCGACCCCCAACCCGTTCCTCTACCGGTACGCGTGGCATGTCACCGACCCGATCTCGGTCGACGCGATGGACGAAGCCGGCCACGCGATCCTCGGAGAGCACGACTTCTCGTCATTCTGTCGCCGCCCGCCAGACCGTCACGACGGCACTCCGGCGTCGCTGGTCCGAGAGGTGACCGGCCTGAGGTGGGAGCGACTCGAGGGCGACCTCCTGCGGTGTGAGATCACCGCCCGGGCCTTCTGTCACCAAATGGTGCGCAGCATCGTCGGCACCCTCGTCGACGTCGGGCGTGGTCGCCTCGCCACGGACCAGGTCGCAACGATTCTCGCGGCACGCGATCGCAACGCCGCCGGCGACCTCGCGCCACCCCAAGGGCTGTGCCTCCACGAGGTCGGGTACTGATCGGTGCGGACCGTCGGGGACGGCCATTTGCGGCACCGAGGACCGAGCCGATATCGTGTCGAGTCGCGTCTGCGGCCGGTCGGCTGCGCACGCCGACACGAATCACCCGATCGGACACGCGGCAGCCGCCACCGTCTCGACACTCGGCTCGAGATCGACCGGACCGGGCACACCGCAACAGAAGGTTCACCGTGACCACGTACTCTCCCAAAGCCAGCGAGATCACCCGCGAATGGCATGTCGTCGACGCCGAAGGCATGGTCCTCGGTCGCCTCGCCACCGAGGTCGCTCGCATCCTGCGAGGCAAGCACAAGCCGATCTTCTCGCCGCACATGGACACCGGTGATCACGTGATCATCGTCAACGCCGACAAGGTCGTCCTGACCAAGAACAAGGCCGCCGACAAGATGGTGTACAGCCACTCCGGGTACCCGGGCGGCATCAAGTCCTCCACCTACGCCCAGGACCTCGATCGCAAGCCGGCTGACGCAGTGCGTCGCACGGTTCGCGGCATGCTCCCGAAGAACCGGCTCGGCCGCCAGCAGCTCACCAAGCTCAAGGTGTACGCCGGCCCGACCCATCCGCACCAGGCCCAGCACCCCCAGACGCTCGTCGTCGAGGGCGCCCGCGCCCGGTCGTAGTCCTCAGCCCGCACACTCGTCACGTCGCCGTTCCGGAAAGATCGCCATGCCTCATCCTCTCGTCCAGTCCACCGGTCGTCGCAAGCGGGCGGTCGCCCGTGTCCGCTTCCGTCCGGGCACCGGCACCATCACGATCAACAAGCGCCCGCTCGAGGACTACTTCCCGAACGACACGCACCGCATGGTGCTCTCCGAGCCGCTCAAGGTCACGTCGACCACCGAGTCGTACGACATCGACGCTACGATCCATGGTGGCGGTGTCTCCGGTCAGGCCGGCGCGATGCGCCTCGGCATCTCCCGGGCGCTGATCGCACTCGACGAGGAGCTTCGCCCGACCCTCAAGAAGGCCGGATTCCTGACCCGCGACTCCCGCGAGAAGGAATCGAAGAAGTACGGCCTCAAGAAGGCCCGCAAGGCACCTCAGTACTCCAAGCGCTAGTCCGGAGGGCTCGGTGCGGTTCGGTACCGACGGCATCCGAGGCGTTGCCAACGCACAGCTGACGCCAGAGCTTGCTCTGGCGATCGGCCGCGCCGCGGCACGAGTGCTCGGCGGTCCCGTCATCACCGTCGGCCGTGACCCTCGATGGTCCGGTCCGATGCTCGAGGCAGCGTTCGTCGCCGGGGCCTGTGCCGAGGGCGTGTCGGTCGAACTGCTGGGCGTCGTTCCCACCCCGGCAGTGGCGCTGCGTTCTGAGACCGCCAATTGTCCGGCCGCCATGATCTCTGCGTCGCACAACCCGTTCGGTGACAACGGCATCAAGCTGTTCGCTCCCGGTGGGCTCAAGCTGTCCGACGAGGTCCAGGCGCTTCTCGAGGCCGAGCTCGACGCTGCGGGCGCCAAGGCCGACGCGCCCACGGGGCGCGACGTCGGCACGGTCGGCACCTACGACGTCGCCCCCGACTACGTCCGCCACGTCGGCGAGAGCATCCCCGACGGCGCGCTCGCCGGGCTGAAGGTCGTGCTCGACTGCGGGAACGGCGCCTCGTCCGACGTTGCGTCGACGGTGTTCACCCGCCTCGGGGCCGAGGTCGTCGCGCTCCATGTGACCCCCGACGGCAGCAACATCAACGACGCCAGTGGATCCACTCACCCCGAGTCATTGCGCACCGCAGTCGTCGCCGAGGGGGCACAGCTCGGGTTCGCCTTCGACGGGGACGCCGACCGGATGTTGGCGGTCGATCATCAGGGTCGTCTCATCGATGGCGATCAGCTCATCGCGGTGGCGGCGGTCGACCTCAAGCGACGCGGACTGCTCGTCAACGACACGGTGGTCGTCACCGTCATGAGCAACCTCGGGTTCCGGATCGGCATGGCCGCCGAGGGCATCGAGGTGGTGGATACGGCGGTCGGCGACCGGTACGTGCTCGAAGCCCTCGATCAGGGGGGCCACGTCCTCGGCGGCGAACAGTCGGGCCACATCATCTTCCGTGACCGGGCCACGACCGGCGACGGTGTGCTGTCGGCCGTGGTGATCGCGGAGATCGTTGCGCGTACCGGCCGCCCGCTCGCCGACCTGGCGGACGCTGCGATGACCCGACTCCCGCAGGTCCTGCGCAACGTCCGGATCCAGGCGCCGATGCCCGACGTGACCGACCGGATCGCCGACGAGCTGACAGCGGCGGCAGCGGCCCTCGGCGCCGACGGCCGGGTACTCGTTCGCCCGAGCGGGACCGAACCCGTCGTCCGGGTGATGGTCGAGGCGGTCGACGCCACGACGGCACAACAGTGGTGCGACCACCTCGTACAGGTGGTCGAAACCCTCTGATCCGACCGTCGGGCCGGCGCGGATGGGCTGCCGATGGAGGATCGCCCGCGCTCCCGTACACTCGATGAGGCATCCGCCAGCTCCGGGTGGGTGCCGGCAGGTCAGGAGAGTGTGGAATGTGCGGGATCATCGCGGTTGTCAGACGGCCCTCGGATCGGCCTGAGCCGACCGCCGACGAGGTCCTCACGCCGCTGCGCGAGGCGCTCGCGCTGGTGATCGATCGGGTCGCCGGTGGAGCGCCCTCCATCGAACAGCTCGAGCAGACGACCCAGCTGGTCGCAGCGGTCAACCTGCTGCTCCGACCGGCCACCGGAATGACGGCACTACTCGGCAATCCGGAGCTGTCGTTCGAGGTCGAGACGGTCATCGAGGCCCTCAACGCCGAAATTCTCGAGATCGACGGCGTGCTCGATGCAGGGTTCACCGGCGCGGACCTCGAGTTGGAACAACTCAACGC